>NZ_JAMYRR010000009.1:0-221786 GCF_040321535.1 Mesorhizobium sp. M0340
GCCCAGAAAAGCCTCCGCCAAGCTCAACTGGCCCATCTGCTTCACTGCCATCGCGATTCCCTCCGAGCTTCGTCTCAGAGAATCACAATCAGCGAATTACGCACAGGCCCCCTCAAGGGGGGAGATACCGCTTCACCCAAACTTCCCCGTGCGCGGGAACCCCTTCGGCACCATGCGGCCGGCCGAGGCGCGGGCGCCAATCCATTCGGCAAGCTCGTCACGCGATTTGGTGAAGGTGCGGTCTGCCGAATCCTGCCAGGACAGGCCGCTTGCGAGCGTGAAGGTCTTGAGGTCGAGGACGCCGCCATCCTTGTACTTCTGCAGGCGCACGCCCTTGCCGCGCCCCATCTCCGGGATCTCGGCCAGCGGGAACACCAGCATCTTGCGGTTCTCGCCGACAATGGCGAGATGGTCGCCGGCGACGCTCACGCAGCGCTGGGCCTCGTCGGGCGCCTTGACGTTCATCACCTGCTTGCCCTTGCGGGTGTTGGCGACGACCTCTTCTTCCGGCACGATGAAACCGTTGCCGTCATGCGACACCAGCAGCAGCTTGCGCTTGGGATCGTGGACGAAGGCGGTGACGATATCCTGGTCGTTGTCCATGTCGACGATGATGCGGATCGGCTCGCCATGCCCACGCCCGCCGGGCAGCCGGTCGGCGCCGATCGTGTAGAACTTGCCGCCAGTGGTGAAGACCAGCACCTTGTCGGTGGTCTGGGCGTGGAAGGCGAGCTTGAGGCTGTCGCCTTCCTTGAAGGTCAGGGCCGAGTGGTCGGTCAGATGGCCTTTCATGGCCCTCAGCCAGCCCTTTTCCGAAACGACCACGGTGACCGGCTCGCGCTCGATCATGGCGTGGGCGATATCGGTCAGGTCATGCTCGGGTGCGTCGGCGAACTCGGTGCGGCGTTTGCCGATGTCGGTCTCGGGCCCGTATTTCTGGCGAACATTGGCGACTTCCCACTTGATCGTCGCCCACTGCTTGGCGTCGGACGCAAGCAGTGCCTCGATCTGCTTCTTCTCGCCGGTCAGGCCATTGAATTCCTCGCGGATTTCGAATTCCTCGAGCTTGCGCAGCGCCCTCAGCCGCATGTTGAGGATGGCTTCTGCCTGGGTGTCGGTGAGTGACCAGCGCGCCATCATCACTTGCTTGGGCTCGTCCTCCTCGCGGATGATCCTGATCACCTCGTCGATGTTGAGGTAGGCAATCAAATAGCCGGCGAGGATCTCCAGCCGCCGCTCGATCTCGCCGAGGCGGTGCTTGGAGCGGCGGATCAAGACGTCGCGGCGGTGCTCCAGCCATTCCTTGAGCACACCTTTCAGCGACAGCACGTTCGGCACCTTGCCGCGCGACAACACGTTCATGTTGAGCGGAAAGCGGCTTTCGAGCTCGGTCAGCTTGAACAGCGATTCCATCATGATGCCGGGATCGACCGAGCGGCTCTTCGGCACCAGCACGACGCGGATGTCCTCGGCGCTCTCGTCGCGGATATCCTCGAGCAGCGGCAGCTTGCGTGCCATCAAGAACTCGGCGATCTTTTCGATCAGTCTGGCCTTCTGGACGCCATAGGGGATTTCGGTGACGACAATGTTCCAGGTGCCCCTGCCCTGATCCTCCTGGCTCCATTTCGCCCTGACGCGAAAGCCGCCGCGACCCGTTTCGTAGGCTTCGAGGATCGAGGCTCGGCTGTCGACGATGATGCCGCCGGTCGGGAAATCCGGCCCCTGGACGAAGTCCATCAGCTTGGTGACGGGCGCATCCGGATGATCGATCAGGTGAAGCGCGGCGTCGCAAAGCTCGGCCGCATTGTGTGGCGGGATCGAGGTCGCCATGCCGACGGCGATGCCGGACGAGCCGTTGGCGAGCAGATTCGGGAAGGCGCCGGGCAGCACCGCCGGCTCCTCGTCTTCCTCGTTGTAGGTCGGGCGGAAATCGACCGCGTCCTCGGTGATGCCTTCCAAAAGCAGCGTCGACACTTCGGTCATGCGCGCTTCGGTGTAGCGCATGGCGGCGGCGTTATCGCCGTCGATATTGCCAAAATTACCCTGCCCGTCGACCAGCGGGTAGCGCATCGAAAAATCCTGCGCCAACCGCACCAACGCGTCGTAGATCGACTGGTCGCCATGTGGATGGAATTTGCCCATCACCTCGCCGACGATGCGGGCGCATTTGGCAAAACCCTGGTCGGGGTTGAGCCGCAACAAGCGCATGGCATGCATGATGCGACGATGCACCGGCTTCAATCCGTCGCGCACGTCTGGCAGCGCCCGATGCATGATGGTCGACAGCGCGTAGGCGAGATAGCGCTCTTCCAGCGCCTTCTTCAGATCGACCGGCTCGATATTGTCGCCGCCGCCACTCTCGGGCGGCAAAAGCCTTTTTCCCATGGGGTGGCACTAGCCGAGCGGGTGATTCGCGGCAAGAGGCACCGGTATGCCGCCTCCTAAAGTGCGTCGCGTTCGACCGGCCTCATGCGACGCTTTAGGTCCTTGTTTTGATGCATGTCGTCATCGCAAAACCGCAGCACACTTTGCGCGACGTCCATTATGCAACAGGAATTGGAAGCGTCGCGACGCCGGCCAACATCAACCCGTTACATCCTGCTTCTATCGCAAGCCTGATGGATCGGGTTTGCCTTTGGCCGCGATTTTCCATCATTGTGCCGAGGCCCGCCTTTTTCCGGTCCAGTTCGTCGCCGAATGGTGACGACGCGACGATTTGAAAAGAATTTCAGGACACTCTCAGGGGAGCTCTCGATGATGATCAGGCACTCGACACTTATTAAAAGACTGGCTTTTTCGACCTTTTTGCTGACGCTGCCGCTGAATGCGGCATTCGCGCAGGATACCGCGGTCGCCGACCGGCTGAAGGCTGCCCTCGCCGCCCAGGGTGTCGACCTCTCCTGGACCGGAGTAACCGGCGACACCTCCAGCATGGTTCTGCAAGGCGTGGCGGTCAAACCGGCGGCCGAAAAGGAGGCGCTCAAGATCGGCGACGTCAAGCTCGAAGGGGTGACCGAAGCCAATGGTGGCTATCAAATCGCGACCGTGTCGACGTCGCCGTTCGAACATAGCGAGGATGGCGTCACGCTCAATCTCAGCCCCTTCGTCATCCACGACATGACGGTTCCGGCCGAAGGCGCAAGCGGCCCGCTGGGCTCGCTGATGATTTACAAATCGGCCGAGCTCGACAACATGACCGTCAAGGTGGCCGACAAGACCGCTTTCTCGATGGACGGGCTTGCCATCGCAATCACGCCGCCGGCCGACGGCAAGGCCTTGGCGTTTTCCGGCACCACGGAAAAATTCACTGCAGACCTGACGCTGGTCGAAGATCCGAAGTCCAAGGAAGTCATCAACGCGCTCGGCTACCAGAACATAACAGGCAATCTGGAGATGGAAGGCACCTGGCAGCCTACCGACGGCAGGATGGACTTGTCGAAATACGAAATATCGGTCGACAATGCCGGCACGCTCGGCATGACCTTCGATCTCGGCGGCTACACGCTGGACGTCATCAAATCACTGCAGGAGATGCAGAAGAAGATGGCGGCGCAGCCCGAAGGCGCCGACAATTCGGCGCAAGGCATGGCCATGCTCGGGCTGCTGCAGCAGCTTTCGTTCAACAGCGCCTCGATCCGCTTCGACGACGATTCGCTGACCAAAAAGGTGCTCGATTATGCCGGCAAGCAGCAAGGCATGTCCGGCAAGGACATTGCCAACCAGGCCAAGGCGATCGTGCCCTTCGGCATGGCGCAGCTCAACAATCCGGAACTGACGGCGCAGGTTTCGGCCGCGGTCAACAAGTTCCTCGACGATCCGCAAAGCATCGAGGTCTCGGCCGAGCCGCCGGCGGCGGTGCCGTTCGCGCTGATCATGGCGGGCGCCATGTCCAACCCGCTCGACCTGCCGAAAACGCTTGGCGTGACGGTTACGGCAAACGAAGACTGACCGAGATCCCAAAGCAAAAGCCCGGCAGCGATGCCGGGCTTTTTTATGGATCAACAGCATCGGTTCGGGAGCGTTTCCTAAACCTCTTTCTTCGTCGCCACGACGCGCAGCGACAATTCGCGAAGCTGCTGCGGGCTGGCCTCCGACGGCGCGTTCATCAACAGGTCATAGGCCTGCTGGTTCATCGGGAACATCGTCACTTCGCGCAGGTTCCTCGCGCCGACCAGAAGCATGACGACGCGGTCGATGCCTGCCGCCATGCCGCCATGCGGCGGCGCGCCATACTGGAAGGCGCGGTAGAGGCCACCGAAGCGCTCCTCGACCGTCTCGCGGTCCAGCCCGACCGTCTCGAACGCCTTGACCATGGTTTCGGGCAGATGGTTGCGGATGCCGCCTGAGGCGATCTCGAAACCATTGCAGACCATGTCGTACTGGAACGCCTTGATTCCGAGCAGATCCTCGCCGTTAAGCGCATCGATGCCACCTTGGGGCATCGAGAACGGATTGTGCGCGAAGTCGATCTTCTTCTCTTCCTCGTTCCATTCGAAGAACGGGAAGTCGACGATCCAGCACAGTTCGAAGCGATCACGGTCGACAAGATTGAGCTCCTCGCCGGCGCGGCTGCGCGCCGCACCCGCGAAGGAGACGAACTTCTTCGGATCGCCGGCGACGAAGAAGGCGGCATCGCCATCGGCAAGGCCGAGTTGCAGGCGGATCGCTTCGGTGCGCTCCTCGCCGATGTTCTTGGCCAGCGGCCCGGCCCCTTCGAGCTTCTCGCCCTCCTTGCGCCAGAAGATGTAGCCGAGGCCGGGCTGGCCCTCGCCCTGCGCCCATGAGTTCATGCGGTCGCAAAAGGCGCGAGACCCGCCGGTCTTGGCCGGAATGGCCCAGACCTCGGCCTTCGGATCGTTGGCAAGGATGTTGGCAAATACCTTGAAGCCGGAGTCGCGAAAATGATCGGAGACGGCCTGCATCTCGATCGGGTTGCGCAGGTCCGGCTTGTCGGTGCCGTATTTGCGCATGGCGACATCATAGGCGATGCGCGGAAACTTCTTCGTCACCGGCTTGCCGGCGGCAAAGGTCTCGAACACGCCCCGCATCACCGGCTCCATGGTGGTAAAAACATCCTCCTGCTCGACGAAGCTCATCTCCACGTCGAGCTGGTAGAATTCACCCGGCAGACGGTCGGCGCGCGGGTCCTCGTCACGGAAGCACGGCGCAATCTGGAAGTAACGGTCGAAGCCGGAGACCATGATCAGCTGCTTGTACTGCTGCGGCGCCTGCGGCAGCGCATAGAAAGTGCCGGGGTGGATGCGCGACGGCACCAGGAAGTCGCGCGCCCCTTCCGGCGACGAGGCGGTGAGGATCGGCGTCGAGAATTCGGTGAAGCCGACCTCGCCCATCAGCTTGCGCATCTCGGCGATGATTTTCGTCCGCGCCACGATGTTCTTGTGCAGCGTGTCGCGGCGCAGGTCGAGGAAGCGGTATTTGAGGCGGATGTCCTCCGGATAGTCCGGCTCGCCGAAGACCGGCAGCGGCAATTCCTTGGCGGCCGACAGCACTTCGATCTCGCGCGCGAAAACCTCGATCTCGCCGGTTGGCAAATTGGGGTTGACGGTGTCGGCGAGGCGCGCCTTGACCTCGCCGTCGACGCGGACGACCCATTCGCCGCGCAAGGTCTCGGCGATTTTGAAGGCAGGCGAATCCGGATCGGCAACGATCTGGGTCAGACCGTAATGGTCGCGCAAATCGATGAACAGCAGTCCGCCATGGTCGCGCACGCGATGCACCCAACCCGACAGGCGAACGGTCGAGCCGACATCGACCTTCCTCAACTGGGCACAGGTATGGCTGCGGTAACGATGCATTGTCATTCTTAAAGTCCGGATGTTGGGTTGCGGCCGAGGCATGATGGCCCAGCCTGAAAATTTGCGCGAAAAGCACATGAGAGGGTGCATTTGTCAAGGCAAGCGGCGGCTGGGTCGAGTTCGCGTTCTTCCCGCCCCTATCCCACCGGCATCAATTTATGCCAGAGGCGTCAATCTGAGTTCGCTGCTCTGTGCCGGCAGTTCAACTATGCACTCACCCCTTCACCCCGCCCGCCGTGAGGCCGGAGATGATCTTGCGCTGGAAGATCAGGACAAGGATGACGAGCGGCACGGTGACGATCACCGATGCGGCCATGATGTTGCCCCACGGGATCTCGAACTGCGAGCTGCCGGAGAGCAGCGCTATCGCCACCGGCACGGTTCGCTGCTCGTTGCTGGAGGTAAACGTCAGGGCGAACAGGAACTCGTTCCAAGCGCCGATGAAGGCGAGGAGCCCGGTGGTCGCCAGCGCCGGCCACATCAGCGGCAGGAAGACGCGGCTGATGATGATCCAGGGCGTGGCGCCATCGAGGATCGCCGCTTCCTCCAGTTCGATCGGCAGGTCGCGAACGAAGGCGGTGAGCACCCAGACGGTGAACGGCAACGTGAAGATCATGTAGGACAAGATCAGCGCGAACGGCGAATTGTAGAGGCCGAAGATGCGGATTAGCTCGAAAAGCCCGGCAAGCACCGCCAATTGCGGGAACATCGAGACGGACAGGATGATGAGGAGCAGCGCCGAACGGCCTCTGAAGCGGATGCGCGCCAGCGCATAGGCAGCGGTGATGCCGAGGAACAGCGAAATGAAGACGACGGCGCTCGAGATGAACAGCGAGTTCACGAGATTGCGCAAAAAGGTCCCCTCGGTGAACACGGTCCTGTAGTTGCTGAAGGTAATCGTCGTCGGCCAATAGTCGACCTGGAAGAGCGCGGTCCCCGATTTCAGGCTGGTGATGATGGCGTAGTAGAACGGGAACACCGCGACGACGACGATAACGGCGACGAGGAGGTAGAAAGCCGTGCGCTTGACGATCCACATGGTCAGTGGTCCCACATGATCAATAGTCCTTGTCCAGTCTTATCCGGCCGAGCCAAAGAACGAGCATGGTCAGCAGAGCGAGGATAAGGAAGAGCAACGTCGAGGCGGCGGAACCGTAGGCAAACTTGTCGAACTCAAACAGGCTCTCGCGGGCAAACACCGACATAGACTTGGTGTGTATGTTGTTTGGCGTGAGCACGTAGATCAGATCGAAGATGCGCAGGGCATCGAGACCGCGAAAGATCATGGCCACCATCAACGCCGGTCGGATGAGCGGCAAGGTGATCTTCCAGAAAACTCTCCACGCGCCGACGCCGTCGAGCTTGGCGACCTCGTAGATTTCTTGTGGAAGCATCTGGAGGCCGGCGAGAATGAGAAGCGCCATGAACGGGGTCGCTTTCCAGATGTCGACAACGAGGACGGCGACCATCGCCGTGTCGGCGCTTGCCGTCCAGGCGATTTTTGTGCTGATCAGGCCGAGCTTGAGCAGGACGTCGTTGATGATGCCGAACTGATCGTTGAGCATCCACTGCCACATTTTCGCCGAGACGATCGTCGGGATGGCCCAAGGGATTAGAATCGCGGCGCGCACGATGCCGCGGCCGCGAAACCTGGTGTTGAGCACCAGCGCAACGATCATGCCGAGCACCGTCTCGCAGGTCACCGAAATCACCGCGAAGCGCACGGTGTTCCAGACAGCGCGCCACCAGACCGGATCGGCGAGCAGCCCGTCGTAGATGACGCGGCCGCTCGGCATTTGCACGACGGAGAAATAGTTGGCGAAGCCAACCCAGCGGCGGGCTTCGAGGTCGGCGAGCGAGGCATCGGTGAAGCCGAAATAGATCGTGCGCATCAACGGCCAGCCGGCAACGGCGGCGAGCACGATGAGCATCGGGGCAAGCAGCAGCCATGCCGATCGCACACGCTGACGCGCCAGCAGCGAGCCTGAGCGCGGCGACGTCACCAGGCGGTGCCTTTGAGCCTGGTCAAGGAGAACTCCAGATCGGCAAGGTTGTCGGCGGCTGTGCCCTCGGCGGAAATGGTGTTGTGGACGGCGGTCCAGAACTCACTCGATGCCTCATTGTACCTGCTCTTGGCTTGGGCCGAGGGACGCGGCACCGCGTTGAGGACGACTTCCTTCCAGCGCGGAATCACCGGCTGGGCGCTGGCGATGTCGGCATCGTCATAGAGTGCCTGGATGGTCGGCAGATATGCCCCCTTCAAGGCGCGGTACTTCTGCATCTGAGGCGAGGCGATCCATTTGACCAGCCCGATCGCTGCATCCGGGTTCTTCGAATATTTGGAAACCGCGAGATTCCAGCCGCCAAGCGTTGCCGCCGGGCGGGCGCCCTCGCCCGACCCCGGCGGCAGCGTGGTCACCTCGAACTTGCCTTTTATGGGGGAGCTTTCGCTGTTGCCAAGCGCGTAGGCGTAGGGCCAGTTGCGCATGAAGACGGCGTTGCCGGTCTGCCAGACTCCGCGCGACTCTTCTTCCTGATAGGCCAGAACGCCGGGCGGCGAGATGGTTCCCACCCAACTCCTCGCCATTTCCAGCGCCGCAACTGCTTGCGGATTGTTGATGGAGATCGTGCCATCCGGCTCGATAATCTGGCCGCCGCCGTTCGACTTCACCCATTCGAGTGCATCGCAGGTCAGCCCCTCATAGGCGTTGCCCTGGAAAACGAAGCCCCACATGTCCTTGTTGCCGGCGTCGCGCTCCTTGTCCATGACAAGCTTGGCGGTGTCGGCAAGCTCGGCCCAGCTGGCCGGGACCCTGGCGCCGTATTTGTCGAGAAGATCCTTGCGGTAGTAGAGCGCCGGAGCGTCGGTGAATATCGGCAAGGCGACGAGCTTACCGTCCACGGTCTGCGATTTGATGATCGATGGGAACTGGGCGCCAACGACATCCTTGGTCGCTTCGGTCAGGTCGATGAACTGCCTTGCAAGCTGGGGGGCCCAGATGATGTCCGTTTGATAGACATCGACGTCGCTGCTTCCGGCGGCGAGCCAGAGCCGGTATTGGCCAAACTGGTCCGTCGCCGACGGAGGCAGCGGAACGACGCTAACCTTGTTGCCGGTCTTCTTCTCGTATTGATCGAGGATCTCGCGAAGGATTCTCTGGCCGTTGCCGGTATCGCCGGACACCATGGCGAGGTCGACAGCCCGCGCCGGCCCGGCCGCCAGAACTGCGGCCACGGCAAATGCCGCAAATGCGGAATGAAATTTCATGATGGCGGACCTCCCTTTGGAGCTTCAGGCCGGGCAGCAGAAACCACATCGATGCCCAACACCGTCTCCGCACACCGGCAGCTCACAAGACGCGTATTCGCCCACCAGCACTGAACTACAAAGATACGCCTTGGTTCCAACACGGAGGGTCCGGCGCCACGCGGGCAGCCCCCGGCTGGCCCCAACGCCGCCGGGAATTGCCGCTGGTATTGGCGAAGGCGATGGTTCAAGAAGGGATCAACGACAGGCTTTCCTTCATGTCTTCCATCCGCCCGCTGATCCCGCTCCTGATCGCCGCCGGCATCCTGCTCGGCGGCAACGGCCTGCAGAGCACGTTGATTGCGTTGCGTGGTGCGCAGGAAGGTTTTCCCGCTTCGTCGATCGGCCTGATGGGCACGTTCTATTTCGCCGGCTTTTTGCTTGGCTGCCTTGCCGTTACCCGCATCATGAAGTCCGTCGGCCATGTGCGCGCCTTTTCGGCACTGGCGGCGATCGCCTCGGCGGGGACGCTGCTTCTGGTGCTGGTCATCGATCCGGTGATGTGGTGCGCCGTGCGCTTTGCCGGCGGGTTCTGCTTCGCCGGCTTGTTCACAATCATGGAAGCCTGGCTGAATTCCGGCGTCACCAACACCGACCGGGCGCGGGTGCTTGCCATCTACCGGATGGTCGACATCGGCTCGGTGACGGGCGCCCAGTTCCTGATCCCGATCTTCGGCGCCGGCGGCTTTGCCATCTTCGCCATCATGTCGATCATGATCACGCTCTCGCTGGTGCCGGTGTCGCTCGGCGACCGTTCCAATCCTGCCCCGCCCGAAGAGGTCAAGCTCGATTTGGCGCGCGTCTGGCGGATCTCGCCGCTCGGCTGCTTCGGCTGTATCGCCGTCGGCGTCACGAACAGCGCCTTCCGTACCCTGTCGCCGGTCTATGCCGAGCAGATCGGCATGTCTGTCGCCGACGTCGTCACCTTCGTCAGCGTCGGCATTTTCGGCGGCGCCATCATCCAATACCCGCTCGGCTATCTCTCCGACCGCTGGGACCGGCGCTCGGTGCTGCTGATGACGACGTGCTGTGCGATGGTGGCGGCACTGGCCCTGGCATTCGTGGCAGGCGGCAGCCCGTTCCTCAACTTCCTGCTCGTCTTCATCTTCGGCTGCTTCGCCATGCCGCTCTATTCGCTGTCGGCGGCGCATTCCAACGACCGCGCCGACAAGGGCGAGTTCGTGCTGATCAACGCTGCCTTGATGCTGTTTTATTCCTTCGGCGCCATCGGCGGGCCGTTCGCAGCCTCGACGGTGATGCAATTTTTCGGGCCGAGCGCGCTGTTCGTGTTCAGCGCCACCGTCTATGCGATCTTCGTGGCCGTCATCCTTTACCGGATGCAGGCGCGCTCCGCCGTGCCGGCCACCCATCGCAGCCGTTTTACGGCGCTGTTGCGCACGTCTACGGTTTTTGCCCGGTTGGCGAAGCGGAATGCCGATCCCGATGAACCCGCAAAGCCTGGATAGAGGTGCTTGCGCTTGACGAAAGCGCGCGCGGCTGAAATTGAAAGAGACCCTATCCCTTGCCAAAAGCGATTTGATGCACGTCATCACCACTCAGAAAGAACTCGAGACCGTTATTGCCGCTTTCGAAAAGGCGGAATTCGTCACCGTCGATACCGAATTCATTCGCGAAACGACCTTCTGGCCGATCCTGTGCCTGATCCAGATGGCAGCGCCCGGGGTGACGGCGCTGATTGATCCGCTGTCACCCGACATCGACCTGAAACCGTTCTTCAGGCTGATGGCCAACGAGGCGATCGTCAAAGTCTTCCATGCGGCGCGGCAGGACATCGAAATCATTGTGCATCTCGGCGATCTGGTGCCGCATCCGGTGTTCGACACCCAGGTCGCGGCAATGGTCTGCGGCTTCGGCGACAGCGTTTCCTACGACCAGTTGGTGCAGCGCATCACCGGCGCGCGGCTCGACAAGTCCTCGCGCTTCACCGACTGGCGCCACCGTCCGCTGTCCGAAAAGCAGCTCGACTACGCGCTCGCCGACGTCACCCACCTGATCGAGGTGTACAAGCATCTCAGCGCCGAACTGGTGCGGGAAAACCGCGCCCACTGGCTGAACGAGGAGATGGACGTGCTGACCTCGCGCGAGACCTACGATCCGCATCCCGAGGATGCCTGGAAGCGGCTCAAAATGCGGCTGCGCAAGCCGCAGGAACTGGCGATCGTGCAGGCGGTGGCGGCCTGGCGCGAACGCGAAGCGCGCGAGCGCGACGTGCCGCGCGGCCGGGTCCTCAAGGACGATGCGATCTACGAAGTGGCGCAGCAGGCGCCGCGCGACGCTGCGGCGCTGAGCAAGCTGCGCACCACGCCGAAGGGCTGGGAACGCTCATCGACGGCGACGGCATTGCTTGGCGCAGTCAACGCTGCCCTTGCCATGCCCAGGGAAGAGATGCCGAAGCTGCCGAAGAGCTTCCAGCCGCCGGAGGGGTCGAGCGCCGCGGCGGAGTTGCTGAAGGTGCTGCTGCGGATCGTTGCCGAAAGGGAAGGCGTCGCCTCGAAGGTACTCGCCTCCAGTGACGACATCGACCGCATCGCTGCCGAGGGCGAGGAAGCCGACGTGCCGGCATTGCAAGGCTGGCGGCGTGCCGTCTTCGGCGAGGCCGCGCTCAAGCTGGTGCGCGGCGAACTCGCCATCAGGTTCGACAAGCGCAAGATCGCGGTGTTCGATTTGTAGCCTTGAGCTTGCTCAGACTAAGCCGAGCAGATGCAGCGCCAGCCATATCCAGCCAAGTGCGAGAACGACCGCGCCCAGGTAGAATGCCCTGCTTCGCAGGATTAGCCGATTGCTGGTCAAGTGGACCGATGCGTGAAGATAGCGGGAGACGACAAAGATCCACATCAGTGCCAAAGTCAGATAATTGACGCCATTGGTCACGTGCAGCGTCAAGCATAAGACGTAGAAAAGCACCGGCAGTTCGAACTGGTTGCTCAGATTGTTGGCGACGGTGATACTGGACCCAGGCTCCGTCGGGCGCGTCTTGAACTGGCCGGTCTTGGCTTCGCCCGATCTGACCGCGCCATGGCGGCGCCGGCCCATTACGACATAGACGATATAGACCAGCAGCACCTGCGCCAGCGTCGGCCAGAAGATCGCGGTCTGGTTCAAGACGCCCCCTGTCGTTGTCACCCAGCCTTCAAGGCCGTTTCTGAGCCATCAGAATGAAGGCCGCAATGACGGTCACTGGTATCGCCAGCAGGGCGAATTTGGTGACGATCAGCGCCGAGGCGAAGGATAGCGAATCCGGATTGGCCGACAGAAAATCGGACAAAAGACGAGCCACGGCGATGTTCTGGGCATAGTCGGCGAGCGTGTAGGGCAGCACCAGCACAGCTGCGAATGTCGCCTGCGTTTGCGCAGGCAGTGCATGGAAATTCTTCAGCCGCCGGCCCGTGGCCAGGATCAGGCTGACCATCGTCAGCGACAGCAGCGCCGGAAACAGCAGGTCGAAGGTCAGGTAATGCCAGACGAGGATAATCTCGCTGCCGCGCCGGCCGAGAGCCGTTAGCCAGGCCATGCCCTCATCCGGAGTGAAACCGGCATAGCGCATGTCGAGCGACGGCAGACCGCCGCTCAATCGGCGAAAATAGAGGAACTCCATCGCCGTCATGATGATGAAAACCGCCACTGTGGCGACACAGAGTGCGGCCGCGTGGCGCGACAGCCGCAGGATCATTGCCGCCAGATTGCGCCAAGACGCATGGCGATCAGGCTCCGCCAGGATAATTCGGGCTTTCGCGGGTAATCGTGACGTCATGGGCGTGGCTTTCACGAAGTCCGGCATTGGATATCCGCACAAAAGTGGCGCGCTCGCGGAAATCGGCAAGGTCGCGGCCACCGACATAACCCATAGCGGCTTTCAGGCCGCCTGCAAGCTGGTGCAGCACGCCAGACACAGGTCCTTTGTACGGCACCTGCCCTTCGATGCCTTCGGGGACCAGTTTCAGCGTGTCGCGCACCTCGGCCTGGAAATACCGATCGGCGGAGCCGCGCGCCATCGCGCCGACCGAACCCATGCCGCGATAGGCTTTGAAGGAGCGGCCCTGATGCAGATAGACCTCGCCCGGGCTCTCGTCGGTGCCGGCCAGCAGCGAGCCAATCATCGCCGCGCTGGCCCCGGCGGCCAGCGCCTTGGCGAGATCGCCCGAATATTTGATGCCGCCATCGGCAATAACCGAAACGCCCGATTTCTGTGCCGTCTCGACTGCCGACATGATTGCCGAGAGCTGCGGCACGCCGACGCCGGCGACGATGCGGGTGGTGCAGATGGAGCCTGGTCCGATGCCGACCTTGACCGCGTCGGCGCCGGCATCGATCAGCGCCAAGGTGCCTTCCGCGGTGGCGACGTTGCCGGCCAGGATGCGAACCGAGTTGGACAGCTTCTTGGCCCGCGTCACGGCATCCAGAACGCGCTGCGAATGACCGTGCGCGGTGTCGATCACCAGAAGGTCGACGCCGGCGTCGATGAGGCGCTCGGCCCGTTCGAAACCGTCATCGCCGACACTGGTGGCGGCGGCGGCGCGCAAGCGCCCCTGCGCATCCTTGGTGGCGTGCGGGTTGAGCTGCGACTTCTCGATGTCCTTGACCGTGATCAGCCCGACGCAATTGCCGTCCCGATCGACCACAACCAGCTTCTCGATGCGGTGCTGATGGAGCAGCCGCTTGGCCTCGTCCTGATCGACGTTCTCCTTGACCGTGATCAGGTTCTCGCGGGTCATCAGCTCATAGACCTTTTGCGCTGGATCGGACGCGAAGCGGACGTCGCGGTTGGTCAGGATGCCGACGAGCCGGCCGACCGTGTGGCCGCCGGCGCCCCCGTTCTCGACCACCGGAATGCCCGAAATGCTGTAGGTGCGCATCAGGCCCAGCGCATCGGCAAGCGTCGCCTCGGGACCGATGGTGACCGGGTTGACCACCATGCCGGATTCGAATTTCTTCACCTGCCGCACCTGCTCGGCCTGTTCGGCCGGGGAGAAATTGCGGTGGATGACACCGATGCCGCCGGCCTGGGCCATGGCGATGGCGAGCCGCGCCTCGGTAACCGTGTCCATGGCGGCCGACAGGATCGGCACGTTGAGGTCGATGTCGCCGGCGATGCGGGTGCGGATGTCGGTCTCTCCGGGCATGACCTCGGAATGACCCGGCTGCAGCAGCACGTCGTCAAAGGTCAGCGCCAATGCGCCGGTGGACGTCTCGATGATTTTTGCCATGGCCAGCCCTCGGAATGCAGGAAAGGCGCTCGCCCTGATGGACAGCGCCGACTCGTCTTCTTCCCTTTCAGGATTGGCGCTGGCTCGTAACACGTCCCGTCGCCGTTGAAAAGCCGATGGTTGTGTAGTGGCAAAGCTGCATTTGCCGCAGGTGCTGCACGACCTGCGGTCGCACAAACGTGACGGCAAATTAATGCGACATCCGGGCCAAGCCATGATAACCGCCCTATCTGTCGGTTTGGCCCCCAAGGCCGGCAAGCAATCGCGACGCACATTTCAAGGCCGGATCCATCGTGAACCGCACCATTCCGCTTATCCTGGCGGTCGCTCTCTTCATGGAAAACATGGATTCGACCGTCATTGCGACATCATTGCCGGCGATCGCCATCGACATCCACAGCAGCCCGATCGCGCTCAAGCTGGCGCTGACCGCCTATCTGGTATCGCTGGCGATCTTCATTCCGATCAGCGGCTGGATGGCCGACCGCTTCGGCGCCAAGAATGTCTTCCGTGGCGCGATCGCCGTGTTCATCGTCGGCTCGGTCGCGTGCGCCATTTCCAACTCGCTGCCGGCTTTCGTGGTCTCACGCTTCCTGCAAGGCATTGGCGGCGCCATGATGACGCCGGTTGGGCGTCTGGTGCTGGTACGCGCGACGCCGAAAAGCGAACTCGTTGCCGCCATGTCGTGGCTGACCGTCCCGGCTCTGGTCGGCCCGCTGGTCGGCCCGCCGGTAGGCGGCTTCATCACGACCTATTTTTCCTGGCACTGGATTTTTCTGATCAACGTGCCGGTCGGGCTGATCGGGATCTGGCTGGCCACGCGTTTCCTGCCAAAGACCGACGCCGCGCAGACGCCGCCGCTCGATTTCACCGGTTTCGTGCTGAGCGGGTTGGCGGCATCGGGCATCGTGTTCGGCCTGTCGGTGGTCAGCCTGCCGGCTCTTCCGCCCGCTGCCGGCTTTGTCACCGTGGCCGTCGGTCTGGCGTCGGCGGTGCTCTATCTGCTGCACGCGCGCCGCGCCAAGAATCCGCTGCTGGCGCTCGAGCTGTTTCGCAATCGGGTGTTCCGCTCGTCGGTGCTCGGCGGCGGACTGTTCCGCATCGGCATTGGTGCCGTACCTTTTCTTTTGCCGCTGATGTTCCAGATCGGTTTCGGGCTGACGCCGTTCCAGTCCGGCATGATCACCTTCGTCTCGGCAATCGGCGCCATAGGCATGAAATTCGTCACCGCCTTGATCTTTAGGGTCGCCGGCTTCCGCCGGGTGCTGATTTCAGGCTCGATCATCGCTGCCGCGTCAATCGCCATCAACGGCCTGTTCACACCCGACACGCCCTATGGGCTGATACTCGCCATGCTGCTCGCCGGGGGCTTCATCCGCTCGATGTTCTTCACCGGCATCAACGCGCTTGCCTACGCCGAGATTTCGGCCGCCGACACCAGCAAGGCGACGCCGATCACGGCGGTGTTCCAGCAGTTGGCGATCGCGCTCGGTGTGGCGCTGGCCGGCGGCATCCTGGAAGTGTCGACCACGATCCATGGCGGCCCGTTGACGCTGGCCGACTTTCACACCGCCTTCTTCATCGTGGCGGCGGTGTCGGCGGCGGCCTCGCTGTCGTTCATGCGGCTGGCGCCGGACGCCGGCAATGCCGTGTCTGGACATGGCCGGCTGACACCGCCAAAGACCCTGGAGCCGGTGAGCCCGCCGGGGAGTTGACCTTTCCTCGTGCTTACGGACGCCGGAGGGACAGCGCCCCCCTCTGGCCTGCCGGCCATCTCCCCCACGAGGGGGGAGATGGACGTGATGTCGGTTTTCACCAATCTCCAGCGTTGCAGGATTAGGCGGCGCGCCGAAGCTGCCAATCTCCCCCCTCGTGGGGGAGATGTCCGGCAGGACAGCTACAGAGCGATTTTCACGCCGTGCCGTTTCCGCCTTTAAAATCTTTCGCCAAGAGATAGAGCTCCACCGATTCGTCGCGCGAGGCCGGCGGCTTGACGTGATGGACCGAGCGGAAATTCCGCTTGAGTCTCGCCAGCAATTCGTTCTCGGCGCCGCCCTGAAACGTCTTGGCGAGGAAATGTCCGCCCGGCTTCAATACCGACAGCGCGAAATCGGCCGCCACCTCGCACAGATGCATGGTGCGGATGTGGTCAGTCCGCTTGTGGCCGGTGGTGGGTGCGGCCATGTCGGAGAGCACGATGTCCGGCTGACCGCCCAGCGTCTCGGCCAGCTTCTCAGGCGCCTGCGGATCGAGGAAATCCATCAGCAGCACCGGCGCGCCCGGCACCGCGTCCATCTCCAGGTAATCGATGCCGACGACGTTCGGGTGTTCCGCGTTAGATTTGGTACGTGCGGCGGCGACCTGGCACCAGCCGCCGGGTGCCGCACCAAGGTCGATCACCTTCATGCCGGGCTTGAGCAGATGGTGCTTGTCGTCGATCTCGATCAGCTTGTAGGCGGCGCGCGAACGATAGCCGTCGGCCTTCGAACGCTGAACATAGGGATCGTTGATATGGCGCTGCAGCCAGCGGCGCGACGATTCCTTGAGGCCGCTTTTCTTCTTGATCTTCGTCTTCAGCACGCGAATGCCGGCGGAGCTCGGTCTTTCCGGTTTCTTGGTCATTGCTTGATTACTTGTTTGAGCATGATCTTGTCCGAAAACCGGTAGTCACTTTTCGGGATCATGCTCTGCCCCGCCCGCTGTTGCGCCAGACGCCGTCATCGGCCATCAACTCGCTCAGTATGCCCTCGCGCAAGCCGCGGTCGGCGACACGCAGCCGTTCGGACGGCCAGACGGCACGGATCGCCTCCAATATGGCGCAGCCGGCCAGAACCAGGTCAGCGCGGTCGGCGCCGATGCAGGGATTGGCGACGCGCTGCTGGAAATCCCAGCCGACCAGCTTTTCGACCATGCGGTCGACGCTGTCGCGATCCATCCACAACCCGTCGACGCGGCGGCGGTCGTAACGTTCGAGATCGAGGTGGACGCCGGCCAGCGTCGTCACCGTGCCCGAGGTGCCGAGCAGATGGAATTTCGGGCTGGACAGGAGGTGGCTCAGCCGGTCGCGCCCGTCGAAGGCGCGCAGCCGCATTGCGACATCGTCGACCATGGCGCCAAAGATCTCGCGCGTCACCGTGCGGCCGCCAAAACGCTCGGCCAGCGAGACGACGCCGACCGGCAGCGACGTCCACGAGACGATATGGTTGGCGAGCCTTGGCGAGCGCTGGCCGGTAAGGTCGATCAGCGCGATTTCGGACGAGCCGCCGCCGATGTCGAACAGCACGACGCCTTGCGTGTCGCGCTCGACCAGCGAGCCGCAGCCCGACACCGCCAGCCGCGCCTCGGTCTGGCGGTCGATGATTTCGAGCTTCAGGCCGGCCTCGCGCTCGACGCGTTCGAGGAACTCGACGCCGTTGGCGGCGGTGCGGCAGGCCTCGGTGGCGATCAGCCTGGCTTTCCTGACCTTGCGGTTGCGCAATTTGTCGCCGCAGATCTTCAGCGCCTCGACCGCGCGGTCCATTGCAGCCTCGCCAAGCCGGCCATTGGCGGTAAGGCCCTCGCCCAGCCTGACGATGCGCGAGAAGGCATCGATGACGCGGAACTGGCCATGGCGCGTCGGCACCGCGACCAGCAGGCGGCAATTGTTGGTGCCGAGATCGAGCGCGGCAAACACCGGCAATTCCTGCAGCGGTGGCGGCGTGCGGGCACCCTGCCCCGGCCTTGGCAAGGCTGGAGGCAATTGCGCGATTAAAGCCGATTGCGCGATCGAGGACTGCGGCGCGATCGAAGCCGCCGGCTGGGGCTGGCGAGCGGCCGGGGCCCCGCCGGCGGCGGGCACCGAAGTGCCTGTCATCACCGGACGAGCTTCGTCGCGTACGAAAACCTTGCGCCCGCGCCGCCGCTTGCGCCGCTTCTTGGGTTTGCCGTTCTGATGCGGGCCGTTCTGACCCTTGTGATCGTGGGACGTGTCGCCAGCCTGTCCATTGCCGGACCGGGGCTGCACCTGACGGCCGTAGCGTCCGGCGGCTGGGTTTGCCTGACCGGATGGCGGCGGCGAACCCCTGGACACGCCCACTTCCGGCGCACCAGCGCCGGCTTCGTGGTCTTCCACTGTCGTTCCTTCCGGCGCCGCGCGAACCGGAGACCGGACGCAGCAGGCGCTTTTACATGTTCAAGTTGCGGCCAGACTATCAGCGCCGGGCCGGATCACCAAGAGTGCAAGGGCCGAATTTTGCCGACGGCATGAAGGCGACGACGTTGGGGATCCCTTCTCCCCTTCTTGTGGGAGAAGGAAAGACGCCAGCGCCGCAACGCGCCTTCCCGGTTGAATAGCCGGCTTCAATGAGGCATTTCTGAAATGAACCATTCGGGACCGCGGGCGGTTTTCCTGCTGCGAACCGGATACCGGGTACGGGCTGCAACGCATGATCGTCAGGCAATGAACTGGAGCCGCTATTTCTGGCCCGTCATCGGCGTCGCCGCGGTGGTGTTCTCGCTGTGGCTGTTGCTGCACGAATTGCGCGGCATCTCGCTCGACGATGTCTGGGACGGCATAGTCGCCATCCCGGCGCGCGGCTGGGTGCTCGCGGCGCTGAGCTCGGTTGTCGCCTATGCCTCGCTCGCGGGCTACGACCACATCGCGCTGCTGCACATCGGCAAAAAAGTGTCGTGGCTGTTCGTCACCTTCTGCTCGTTCACCACCTACGCGCTGTCGCACAATATCGGCGGATCGGTATTTTCCGGCGCGGTGGTCCGCTACCGCGCCTACGGTACCAAGGGCCTGACCGGCCAGGATGTCGGCGTTCTGGTGGCGATCTGCTGGATCACCTTCGTGCTGTCGACACTGTTCGTCTCAAGCATCGTCCTGCTGCTCGAGCCCGAGGTGATCGACCGGTTTTCCGGCACGCCGCATCACCGGCTGGCGCAGGCGGCCGGCCTTGCCATGCTGCTCGTGGTGGCGGCCTATGTCTTCGGCAGCTGGTTGCATCTGAGACCACTCAGGATCGGCAGCTTTCAGCTGCACTACCCGGCGCTGCCGATCGTGGCGCGGCAATTGCTGGTCGGCCCGATCGAGCTGCTGGCGGCGGCGGCGATCATCTTCTTCGCCCTGCCCGCCACCGGCAATCCCGGCTATTTCGTCGTGCTCGGCGTTTTCCTGGTGTCGTTCTCGATCGCGCAGATCTCGCATGCGCCAGGCGGGCTCGGCGTCTTCGAGGTGGTGTTCCTCGCCGGTTTGTCGCACATGGACCAGGTCGGCGTGCTGGCGGCGCTGCTGGTGTTCCGGCTGTTTTACCTGATCATCCCGCTGCTGATCGCGCTCGGTGTGGTGCTGTTTTTCGAGCACTCGCAATACAGCCGCAGCGAGAATTGAAGGCGCGGGAAGACGACGATTGAACCTAGACACAGGGTTGACTATTTTCCGGCGGCGGCTACAAGGGCCGCGCGGCTGCCTGGCGGCCCACCCTGCGCGACAAGCGCCTGCTGGGGAATAGGTTAACGGTAGACCCACGGACTCTGACTCCGTTAGTCCTGGTTCGAATCCAGGTTCCCCAGCCAGAATTCTCTTTTGCCAAACCGCCGGCCCATGAATTCGCGGGTCCGCTTTTGCGCACTCATTAGAACATATCAGGAACACAAAATCAAACGCTAGTAATGAACTCGGCGAGCAACAGGCGAACATGCGGAGCTCGCCGGTCGGAGGGACATTGTGCGAAATTGGCGTAACGCGGCGCGGATGATCGCGGCCGGTCAGGTTGTTTGCCGTGCTCGTCACCGCAGCCTCTGAGCAGGGCATGTTTTGGGGGCAGAATTTTCGTCAACTATCCACATTTGCAAAGGCAAACGTCGCCCCCACCCTTGGGAGTCACAGAGATATATTGGCCGCTACGCCCCTCAACGAGGCAGATTTTATTCACCTCGGGATTCACTACATGGCAGGTGTCGTTAGGAGTACATTTTTCAAGCGAGCTCGTCGAGCAGCAATACACGCTGATTTCTGCCGGCCCTCCAAAAATATACTGTACTCCAGACAATTTGTAACCCGATTTGCAGCCGAAATCTGTGCTACTCGGGTCGGTCTTGACCCATTCACACAGATCTGAACCAAACAACGGGTCCAAGAAGGAAAACGAAAGTTGCCCAGCCAAAAACACAATCGCTGCGATTCGCAGTAACGTTCGAGTCATTATCATGCTCCCAGCGGCCACAGGCAGAAGTGCACCGAGGTTCTATGCACGATAAGAAAACACTGGCAGATATAGTTGTCAACTGGCATACTGCTTGTAGACCAATTTGTGATAGGTGAATGGGCTGGAGCAATTCTTCGATTCATCGCCTAAGGGAAAGGGCGTATCTCCATTTATCAGATCATAGTTCCATTTAAAAAGGGGAACTGCAATGCGACGATTTCTGTTTGTTGTCATCTTTGCGCTGTCGGCAGTAGCGGCTGAAGCGTCAGGGGCGCTTTCTGCGACACCCTCAGTGTCGGACCTTCTAAACCGTCTTAAAGGAACAGATTCGAACTGGCGGCTTTCGTTTGACAAAAAAACAGTGGAGATTAACCTAGAGCGAGAGCGCGCGGTCGCAACAGGAGGCGTTAGCGTTGTAGGCGTCGCTACAAGCAACAGGACTATTTGGCTGCCAATTACTGCAGAAGCGCCCTCTCAGAAAATGATCAAAAGCAACAGAGGTGGTTCTTATTTTCTCGATGACGCTAGAAAGGTCGTCTTTGGCACAAAGATAAACACTCAAATTAGCGACTATGCGATCATCTGTTTCAATGGTCGGTCGAGCTGGATTCCATTCGCCCGCATAGTTGATGAAGATGGTCGAGAGTCCCGCCTTAGGCAGCAGTCGCCTGACCATACTGAGTTCGCTTTCACTGACGCTCTTCGAGGGCCGCATGTATATATCATCTTGGACGGCATACCTGCGGAGCTCATCCCGGATAGTTTCGAGATAGTGCGCATCCTGAACGTGGCGTGGCCAGGTGACCCAACCGCATTGTTGCCCGATACAGATTCCATATTGCATGGGACTTCTGTACCGTCAGGCACGGCACCAGCTCCACCAATTCATATGAAGTATGACATACCGAAAGATTTCGTGGACCTCCCGTGTGTCGTCAACGACCCGTTCTATTCCCAATTTAGCCCGGAACTCGCGACGTCAGCCGCCAGCATTGGGTTAATTCGAGCGATCAGATGGTCATCTATAACAAACAATTTTGCAGTCAACTTCTGCACCGGCTTTTTGACGATCTCTGGCACGGATACCGCAGTGGCAACCTCTGCTCTCTGTGTCAATGGTAGCTTTGGCCGAGGGATATCGGCTTCGCGACCCTTCGATGCCAAGATCTATTGGGACTACGTAAATACTAGCTGCAGCCCATCAGCCCCACTAAGGTGGGAACTGTCTAGGATCTCGGATCTTCCGAGCGCCAACTTGCCAGAACTTGTCGGGCTTGACACAGGGAACGACATAGCAATTTTGCGGCCAACCTCCCCCATTCTAGGTAGGCAGCCGCTTGCTTTGGAGAGCTCGTCGGATCCAGCCGAGTTACTGCGAGCTACTCTGCATCATTCTGATCTGCGACCTTTGCTCGCCACGATTCTGCTTCGATATGCCCCGGCTGATCCCGATGCCGGTCCCACGATCGCCGCGCCACCTCCGTGTCTGGCAAGAAGCGGCCGGGAATTCGCGTACGCGTTGGAGATGATGGCGTCCACTTCTTCGGCCCAAGCAAATGGGAGCGCCGGTGCTCCGTTGCTCAGCCAAACTGGAAAAGCGGTCGGGGTGGTGAGCGGAATTTGCCAAGATGTGTTTCAAGACAATACCGCTGATTTTAGCTATTCGGGCCGTCCTGGTAGATTGTAATGATACGACTGACGCCATCCGAAGGCGGCCCTGGCAGGCGATGTCTCGCACTTACGTGGGCTTTGGTGGAGAGCTGACACTATCGGCAATAGAGCTTGCTAGCTTCCAACCCAGGAATCTCTCGCGCCGCCCCGCGTGAACACGCTGCCGCTAAACGACAGAGCTTCCAGACGACCCTTGGCCCTCATGCCCAGCAACCAGCTTTAGGGACAAGACAGTTTCGCCAGCGGGGCCTTCGGCATGATAAGGCAATACTACACCTGTCACCATTGTTTCGATGCCAACTTCTTTGACCGGATCGATCCCCTCAATCTTTGAAACGCACGCCACCAGTACCCCGCCTTCTGTAAGCACGTCCCATTCGTCGCAGGGCGGAACAAAGCACCGCCTGCCGTTATGTCTTACTATGAACGTGTTGGCGGCCATCGACCCCATATTCCTGCCGCAACGTCTGGGCAGCGTTCAAACGCAAGTTTCGACTTAAATTTCAAAACGCACCCGCAGAGCCCACACACATCTACTGAGAGCCCACGTGGGCCCCAGGATTTTCGATTACTACATTGCGCGCAAATCTCTAACCTAAGTTTTTGCTCGATTTCATCTACAAAGCCTTTCTGATCAGATAAGGCAGACAATTTCCCCGACCAGGTAGGGATTTTGTTGCAATTTTCCGTTCGGTTATGGTTACGTGTAAGCGTTCGAAGTAGCAAGTCATCAGAACTGCAAACACGGACATGCTCCACAAACGATTCATCAGACAACTTCGAAAAGACGAAATTGTTGACATACCCAGCAGGAATGCCAAGCGCTTTCGCAACCCTGCGGCGGGTCACAAAGGTCCGGCAACTATGAAATAATCGCACAACGTCACTCTTGAATTCAGGATGCACAGCCCGGCTTCGGCTGCAGGTTCACTGCAGCATAGTAAGTAGCAATTCGACAGCTTCCTTCAGGATGATTGCACCCAGCGTGGCCGCCTGGTATGTTTGGTGAATTCGGAACCCCGAAAAAATCGGCCATCTGAGCAATCGCTTTGCCGGCCACCGCGATGTACTGATCACCAAACCATACCTTACGCATGTTGACCAGCATGCCGTAGTAGTCAGACTGTCCTTCGCATGACAGTCCACCAGGAAACGTCGGATTCCCGCCGTAGTGGTGGGCCAGCTCATGCGCAAGGACTAGGGAAATGCCCTCCAGCTCGATGGCGGGAGTTCTGACCAAGCCGCCAAGGATTGCGACGTAGCGTACCCCATTCTGTACCCAAGCATATGCATTCACGGTATTGTCGGCCCAATTAAATTGGAACGAGATCTGCGGGAAAAACGATTGATAGAAATTTATTAATGCCTCGGTCCATTCCCGAGCTGCTGGATCATTAAATTCGCGCTTTGGATCGTCGCGGCGGGCCTCAGCCTCCTCCTCCGAAATAAAGCTAGCGGCGTCTTCGGGAATAGAAAGCTTCATCGCCTCCGCAGAGATGAACTGTCCCGAAAACGGGTCCGGAATATTCTTCTCTAGCAAGATCATATCCTTGCCCCGCAATCTTGGGGCGGAAAGCGAAGATTCACCGTATAACCTCCTGTACTCGGCCGAACCGACGATAGGGAGATCCTCATGTCCGTCCGCCATCAAATGATGACCTTCTCCGGATTTGTAGAACAATTGAAGACTATAATCTCCGCTCACAACCCCATTCGTATTTAAGAGGTGCTGATCAAGGTTTTTGTTTGGCTCTTTCTTTACTGTTGCAATGTGGTGAAACCCGGACACGTAGTCCCCAATGTGAACCGACTCGATCTCAACCGGTTGTCCGGTTGGGCTTACTAGTTCATCGGTTGGCGCCAGTCTGTCAGCGGTTTTCAAACTACCATCAGACATCAGGAACACATGATCGCTGGTTACTACTAACCCTGTCCCCCTATAGACAACAACAACCGCGTACTTTTGACGCGAGGCCCCCGTAGTTCCCTGACTAAACGTTACTTTCGAATGACGCCACTTCAAATCCTTGCCGGTAGCAAGCACGGAATCTCCGACTCTGAACGCTTCGATTGCCCTGTACTCATCTTCTGCGACCTGAACCGGGGTTCCAAACGCAAGACATGAGCAAGAACATACGCACGGGCCGTTTGCGTCGTTCGTTTCAACTGGATGACTAACAGGCCACTTAAGCGCCTTACAGATCGTATTTATTTGCGGAGCAGCTCCGCTACAATGCGCCGAAGCGCACGGCCGTGTCACAGTCATTTGTCCCTCCCAATAGAGTTAAGTAGTTCGCAATCCTAAATTCGAAAGAGCTCTGTACCTGATATATCCTTGGCCAGTGACAATTATCCTTGCGCCGGTGATACTCAGCTCAACCAACTTGGGTTTTCAGAAACTCTCCGAAACGTCGCACTCCGCCCTAATCCGTGGAACTTCCATAAACGGCATCTGCATCCCCCGCCGAACCAGCAACGAATGCTCGATCCCAAGTATCTTACGCGCACTCGCCAGCGCCGCCTCATTCACCTCGATATACGCGACGATGTACCATTCGCCGTTTTCTTCCCTGGCCATGCCCATCGGCTCGGCGCGCCACTTCAGCGCGCCATGGTGGGGCATGAAGTAGGTTTCCTGGATGCCGCCGACGGCGCTGAGGCCCTCGTCGAGAGCGTATTCCATCACTGCGCAGCACAGCTGCGTCAGCGTGCCCCTCAGTCCAGCAGTTCGCTTATCGGGAACGACGAATGTGCGGGTCCATTCGGCCCAATCGGGGCGCCTTGGGACGCCCGATTTTTCGCACATGTGAGAAAAGACCTCCGAGACCATGTGCGGCTCGCTCGTTGGGATCAATCGAGCCGAGGTCACCACGCGACCATCTTCGATACCAAGCAGGTAAGTCGCCGCGTCGGTATCGAATTGGTCTAGCTCGCGACCGTCCGGGCTCGGAGGGCGCCAATGTTTCTGGTGCACGAAGAAGTCGTGCCGCCGGCGCAGAAACTCGTCGAATTCGTTTTCGTAAAGATGCTTGTTATGCGCATTGACTACGTGGGCCGTTATCATGGCGCGATCCCCCGATCGTTCTCGCAGGGATACTCGCAGTCGCGCTAATATACGTCACCTGTCCGATGGGACAGTTGACGCGGCTGGTAGCAGGACGGTCGTCCTGCTCTAGTTCTTTGTTTCTTCGCATGATCTTATCCGAAAAGTCTGCAACTTTTCGGGATCATGCTCTAGGGGTGGATCAGGCGCCGGCGCACCGCCTCGACGACCGCTTGCGTGGTCGTGGCGACGCCAAACGCTTCCCGGGCCCGGGTGGAGTGCCATTTGACCGTTCGCTCGGTCAGACCAAGGATTTGGGATGTCTCCGACGAGGTCTTGCCGGCCGCAGCCCACAAGAGCACCTCTTTTTCGCGGTCGGTCAGCAGGCCTTCGGCGTCGTCACCGTCATTCGACAACGCCTGAATCGACATGCCGGCGTAGACCGCCATGGTCACCAGTTGCACTTGATGGCGCGGCGACAGGGTGCAGGACTTCGCGGACGAGGCAAACGACAGCACGGATTGCCAATGGTGAATGCTGAGCATCGGCACGGCGAAGCCGCTCCAGATGCCGAACTCCGTCGCCTCGCCGGCAACGCGTCGTGAACCTTCCGTATCCGACCACTTTGCCGGGACTTCGGACCAAAGGAACGGCTTCAGGGTCTTTGCCGAGTAGATGCAAACACCATCAACCGCGGCATGCTCGGCCTCGACATAGCGTTCGAACCAGCCCGCCGGCCAGCCATTCAGTTCAACCATCGGCGCAAGTTTCTGGCCACTGAGCGGCACACCGCTCAGGATAAGGTGCTCGAAGCCCAGATTCCTCACGGTATCAAGAAGGTCGCTCAGCAGCGGCCCGGTGGCTGTGTGTTTCCTGCAGCGTTCGACAAAGTCGAACACGTCTGAATCGATCATGACAGAGACCCCCGTCTCCACGCCCGAGAACAAAGCTTAACTCAAATTAGCGACTTCGAATACTCCCAATAAGTGTGTCCGCCACGCAGGACGCGCGGACCAAAATCAGCTAAATCAGCCGGATTGTGATCGGCAACACAGGACCCCAAGCATGACGCCATCACTGCCGAAACGAAACGAGCCGTTCCGGGGCGGCGAGACCGCGCTGCTCTTGGTCGACATGCAGCGCGTCCGGCTCGAGCCGGGTGCTGATCCGGCGCATCCGGAGCGCGGTCCCGACCACTACTTCTACCGGCAGACCGCGTCGCAAACGATCCCCAACCAGGAGCGCCTGCTGGCGGCGGCGCGGGCCAATGGCGTCGAGGTGATCCACACCATCATCCAGAGCCTGACCGAAGACGGCCGCTTGGCTCCAGCGGCAGCATTCCGGCGCTGTCGGAGGACACGGACATCCCCGGCGATGTCGGCCTCGATCCGGAGGAACGAAGCCGGCGTGCCGAAATCATGTTCGCGCCGTTTCATGACCGCGTGGCCGCCCATCTCGACAACCGGGCAAAGCAGGGCAGAGCGACGCGGATCGCGACAATCCACTCCTTCACGCCGGTCTTCCTCGGTGTCCGCAGGCCCGGGCACGCGGGCGTGCTTTACGATCGGGCAATCGATTTCGGCCAGGCAGTGCTTGCCGGCCTGCGCGCCGACATTGCGCTCAATGTCGCGGCGAACGAGCCCTACGTGATCAGCCGCGACGGCGACTACGCCATACCGGTCCACGGCGACGATCGCGGCATTCCTGCCGTCCTCATCGAGATCAGGCAGGACCTGCTGGCGGGCCGCTCCGGCATCGAGGAATGGGCGAAGCGCCTGGCCGCAGCGTTACCGGCGCAGACAAACGCTTTGTGAACAAGCTCGGCTGCTCGAGCGCAACGCGAGAGCCGAGATGTCGGTGAAAAGCCTCCACCGTCCTCAGGAGAAGATTTGCGACAGTTCTTCGACGCTGGTGCCTTCCTTGACCTGACGCAGTTCGACATAGCTGACCGCCGTGGCCACCGACAGCACCATCGACAGTACGGTCGACACCAAGGCTCCCGCCACATCGGCAATGATCCCGCCAAACATGACGATGACTGCCAGCATCACCCACTGGATGACCATCGCGATGACCATCAGGATCAGGAAGAGGCCAAATAGCGGCCAGCGGTTGCCCTTGGTCAGCACACGGCTGCGCGACATCGAACCGAACACGCCAAGCCGCTCCTGGATCAGGACCGGCACCGCCACACACCATCCGAGCCATAAGATGATGCCGGGAACCAGCAAGGCTATCGACGCCAGGCCCACACCCAGGCCGACGAGCAGGCCAATACCAAGGGTCGGCAGCAAATTGCGGATGGCTATCTGAATGCAGTCGCCAAACGTCGGCCGCTTGCCGTTCAAGTCCTCGATCGTCGCCCGCACCAGCGCCGACTGGAGCAGCAGCGCGAAAACGAACGATAGCAATCCCGTAATAACCGTAATCCATGAATTCTGAAACATCATAGACGGATCGGCCGCGGCGCCGGGGTCGCCCTGCAGAACCGCATCTATTTGTGGTTGGCTCCACAGCCGAAGAATAATCGCCGGCAAGCCTGAAAACAGCAGCGCGAGCCCAACGCACAAGCCGATGTTGCGGCCGATTACGGCGAAGCTGTTGTTGAACACCCTGCCGATCTCGAATTTCTCAGGCCGTTCCAGTGTCGTTGAAGCCATGATTTCCCCCCGTGTTTCACCGTAACAGTATCACGGCGCCCCTAACAGTAATTCTGCCAAGATTAACCGTCGCCGTCCAGCCCACTTGCAATTGTTCCGCTGCATTGTCAGTGTCGGCTCGGAACCACAGGTTGCAGGGGAGCGGGTGGCGGTGGCACAGCCAGGCACAGCGGAAGCCGAACGGCTGACCAATCTGCACAAGCAGTTGATCGCCGATGAGTCGATCCAGTTCGACCTGCCGGCCTATATGCCGCCAAAGCCGCCCGAGTGGCTGAAGCCGCTGCAGGATTTTTTGTCGTGGCTCGGCCCCTACATGATCTATCTGTTCTGGGGGGCGGTGATATCGGGCGTCGCAATCATCCTGCTTTTGGTCTTCGTCGAGGTGAAAGGCATCGCCTGGCGGCTGCCGTGGCAGCGCGCGCGGCCCGAAGTCGAAGACGAAGAAGCTTGGCGCCCAGACGCCGGCGCCGCGCAGATCCTGTTGTCGCAAGCGGATGCGTTGGCCGCACGCGGCGACTATGACGAGGCGGTTCACCTTTTGCTTCGGCGCAGCGTCGCCGACATTGCCGGCCGGCTGCCGGACTTCCTGCGCCCGTCGCTCACCGCGCGCGACATCGCCAATGCCCCTTCCCTGCCGGGAAGGGCACGCCATGCGTTCACCGAGATCGCCCGCATCGTCGAGGCGGCGCTCTTCGCGCGCCGGCCGGTTGGCGCGGAGGGCTGGCGGCAAGCACGCGGCGCCTATGAACGTTTCGCCTTCCGGGAAGCCTGGACGTGAGCGCACCAGCGGTCGAGGCGCAGGAGCCGTTCAATCGAAAGACACTGTTTTGGGGGATTTTCGCCAGCCTGCTTGCGGCGGCCGGTTTCTTCCTGCTGTCCACCTATGCTCCCGATTTCCGGCAACCCGGCAATGGCGGCGCCACGCCGCTGTCGAAGAGCGGCGTCGGCTACGCCGGTCTGGTGGAATGGCTGCGGCTCACCGGCGAGGCGCCGGCCATGGCGCGGACGGAGGACGATCTCGGCACCGACACACTGCTGATCGTCACCATCTCGCCCGACAGCGACCAGGAGGCGCTTGACCGCATTCTTGAGCTTCGCCAGGACCAGAACACGCTCTTCGTGTTGCCCAAATGGCAGATCCTGCCGCTGCAGGGGCATGAAGGCTGGAACATGAAATTCGGGCGATTGCCCGGTTCGGTGGTGAGCGAATGGCTTGGCCGCATCGCCGATGCGAAGATCGGTGCCGGCCAGAGCACGGCAAAGCAACTCGACATCGAAGGCAACATGGTTGCCGCACCCGAAGAATTGCAGTGGGTGGCCGACAAGTACCCTCTCATCGCAGCCGGCAATGACAAGGCTGTGCTTACCGAACTGGACGACAAGCCGTTCTATATCCTGACCGACCCCGACCTGATCAACAACGCCGCCCTCAAGGACCCCGAGAAGGCAGCAGCCGCGCTCGGGCTGATTGCCTTGCTCCAGCCCGACGACGGCCCCGTGATGTTCGATCTGACGCTGCACGGCGCGGGGCGGAAGTATGATCTGGCCAAGCTTCTGGTCGAGCCGCCGTTCCTGGCGCTGACACTGACGATCCTGATCGCGGCAGCCCTGGCGTTCCTGCATGGCCTTGGCCGGTTCGGCCCGCCGAGTATCGACCAGCGCGCGATCGCCTTCGGCAAGCGTGCGCTGGTCGATACGACGGCGATGCTCATGCGGCGTGCCGGCCGGCTGGATGAGCTGGGAGGCCGCTATGCGGCCTTGATGCGGGTGCGCGCCGGCGCGCTGCTCGGGGCACCGCACGGACTGCAAGGCAAAGCGCTCGACCGCTGGCTCGACTCTCGCGATAAGGAGCAAGCTGGCGCCTTCACGACGCGTTCGCAAGCCGCCGGCGAGGCCAAGAACCTGGCGCAGATGCAACAGGCAGCAGGACGGCTGCACGACTGGACGGCAAGGAGGCTCGGTGAACGTCGATGATGTGAAGGCCCTGGCGACACGGATCAGGGAAGAAGTTGCCAAGGCGATTACCGGGCAGCACGATACAGTCGACCTGATGCTGACCGCCTTGTTTGCGGGCGGGCATATCCTGCTCGAAGGTCCTCCGGGCACGGCCAAGACCATGACGGCGCGCTGCTTCGCCCAGGCGCTTGGGATCGCCTACGGGCGGATCCAGTTCACGCCGGACCTGATGCCGGGCGATATCGTCGGGTCGAACATCTACAACTTCCAGACCGGGCAGTTCACGCTGACGCGCGGCCCGATCTTCTGCGATCTCCTGCTTGCCGACGAAATCAACCGCACGCCGCCCAAGACGCAGGCCGCACTGCTCGAGGCGATGCAGGAACATGCGGTCACCTTCGACGGCACCACGCATTCGCTCGGCCGCAACTTCATGGTCGTCGCGACCCAGAATCCAATCGAGCACCAGGGTGTCTATCCGCTGCCGGAGGCGCAGCTCGACCGCTTCCTGTTCAAGCACCGCGTCAGCTATCCCGGCCCCGAAGAAGAACGGGCCATCATCGTCCATCACGGCGGCGGCTCCGCCTCGCACGAGATCGCGCAATACGGCATCAAGGCGCAGACAGACCGCGAGACGCTGCAGGAGGCCCTTGAAGTCGTCGGCTCCGTCACCCTTGTCGACGATGTCGTCGGCTACATAGCGGCGCTGGTTCGGGCTACGCGCGAAAATGCCGATCTGGAAGTCGGAGCCAGCCCGCGCGCCGGCGCCATGCTGGCGCGGGCGGCGCGTGCCCGGGCGGCGCTGGACGGACGCGCCTATGTGATCCCCGACGACGTCAAGGCGCTGGCGGTGCCGGCACTGCGCCATCGCGTCATCCTTTCGCCTGCCGCCCAGATCGACGGCCGCCTGGTCGAGCAGATCGTCTCCGACCTGGTCGACCGGACGGAAGCACCACGTTGATCTATCCCAGCGGCCGAGCGGTGTGGGCAGCTGCTGCCGGCGCGGTGCCGGCCTTCCTGGTCGCGCTGGCATTGCCGTCCTTCTGGTATCTGGGATTGCTGTGGAGTTGCCTGCTGCTTGCCTTCCTGGCGGTGGATGCCGCGGCGGGACGCGGACGGGCATCGCTGAATGCCAGCATCGATGCGCCGCAGCAGGTCGGTGTCGGTGGGGAATTCGGCGTGCAAATCACCGCTCGTCACTCGGGGCCGCGCGCCGCCGAGGCTCGCGTCGGCCACGATGCGCGTCTGGCGCCGGTGAGCGGCAGCGGCGGGGCCTTGCAGCCGACCGCCAGAGGCGGGTCGCTCAACCTCCGCTTCCAGGCGCTGCGGCGCGGCATCGCCAGCTTCGACCGTCTCTGGGTGCGCTGGCGCGGGCCGTTTGGGCTGGTCTGGAACCAGGTCGTGCTGCCGGTGGAAAGCAAGATTGCGGTGCTGCCCAACGTCAGCAGCGCTCGCGGCGAAGCGATCACGCTTCTGCAACATGCGGCGCTTGCCGAAGGCCATGCGCAGCGCCGCGCCGGTCAAGGCCGCGAGTTCGACGCGCTCAAGGATTACCAGCCGGGCATGGGCCGGCGGATGATCGACTGGAAGCGCAGCGCCCGCCACGGCAAGCTGTTGGCGCGCGAGTTCCGCATCGAGGAGAACAACAACATCGTGCTGGCCATCGATAGCGGACGCCTGATGTGCGAGCCGGTCGACGGTGTGCCTAAGGTGGACCGCGCCGTGACGGCCGCCTTGCTGTCGGCGTTCATCGCGCTGAAGGGCGGCGATATGGTCAGCCTGTTTGGCTTCGATGCAAGGCCGCGCGTTTCGAGCGGCGCGGTACGCGGCCCCGCCAACTTTGCGATGATCCAGAAACGAGCGGCGGAGATCGACTATTCCAGCGAGGAGACCAATTTCACGCTGGCGCTGACGACGCTCGCGGCGCGGCTCGACCGCCGCTCGCTCGTCATCATCTTCACCGATTTTGTCGATCCGATCAGCGCGGAATTGATGCTGCGCACCGTGGGCCGGCTCACCGAACGGCATCTCGTGCTGTTCATGCTGATGAAGGACACCGAGCTGGAGGGCCTGGCCGATATGCCGCCACGCTCTGGCGAGGACGTTGCCCGCGCGGTCGTCGCCGGAGGGCTTTTGCGCGAAAGGCAGGTCGTCATCGGCCGGCTGCGCCTGCTCGGGGCGCATGTGATTGAAGCCGACCACAATCGGCTGGGTCCCGCGCTGGTCGAGCGCTATCTGCAGTTCAAGCAGGAGGACTTGCTGTGACGGCGCCAGTCGTCGACAATGCTGCACGTGGCGACGCGGTACGCCAGTCGCTGGCCAGCTTCCGCCGCGAGCGCGAGGCCGACTGGAAGGGATTCGAGGCGCTGCTGGCGCGTGTCGAGAAGCGTGCGCCGCGGACGCTTTCCGAAGAGGAGCTGCTGTCGCTGCCCCTGCTCTATCGATCGGCGTTGTCTTCCCTGTCAGTGGCGCGCGCAACCTCGCTCGACAATGCGCTGGTCGGCTATCTCGAAGCGCTGTCGCTGCGCGGTTATTTCTATCTCTACGGCGCGCGTCGCGGGCTGCGGCAGCGCCTCGCCGATTTCTTCCTGCACGACTGGCCCGAGGCCATTCGCGACCTGTGGCGCGAGACATTGGCGTCGGTCGCGCTGATGGTGATCGGCATTGGTGCAGGCGCCTGGCTGGTGGCATCCGACAAGAGCTGGTTCGACGCGATCATCCCGCCCGGACTGGCAGGAGGCCGCGGCCCCGACACGTCGGCCGAACTGCTGCGCAACATGCTTTATGATGGCGACAATGGCTTTCTCTCAGGCTTTGCCGCCTATCTGTTCACGCACAACGTCCAGGTCTCAATCCTGGCCTTCGCCCTTGGCTTCGCCTTCGCGGTGCCGACAGTGCTGCTGATGCTGTTCAACGGCTGCATGATCGGGGCGTTGTTCCAAGTCTACTGGTCCAAGGGACTTGGCATGGAGCTCGGCGGTTGGCTGGCCATCCACGGCACCACCGAATTGTTCGCGATCGCTTTGGCCGGCGCGGCCGGCATGCGCATCGGCACCAGCATCGCCTTTCCCGGCGAATTGACACGCATGGCGGCAGCGGCTCGTGCCGGACGCATTGCCGCGAACGCCATGGTCGGGGTCTCGGTCATGCTGCTGTTTGCCGGGCTGCTCGAGGGCATTGGCAGGCAGACCATCACCAGCGACGTCACGCGCTACGCCATTGGCGGTGGCATGCTGGCGCTGTGGCTCGGCTATTTCTACCTGTTCCGGGCGGTGCGGCATGGCGCTCGGTAGGCGCGCCGTCTTCGCGGCCGTACGGCCGCTGATCACGCCCGAAGGCGTCGATCTCCGGATAAGGCTGGCCGACGCCGGCACGCGGGCCTCCGCCTTCCTTCTCGACGTCGTGTTCATCGCCGTGGCTGCAATCGTGATCACGATCGTCGCGCTGTTCGGGGTGGGAGGCCTTGGCAGCGAGGGATTTCAGCCGCTCTTCGTCGTCTGGATCATCCTGATCTTCTTTCTGCGCAACGCCTACTTCATCGCCTTCGAAGCAGGCCGGCGCGCGTCTACGCCCGGCAAGCGGATCGTCGGCATCCGGGTCGCGTCGCGCAGTGGCGACGGCCTGTCGATCGACCAGGTCATTGCCCGCAACCTGATGCGCGAGATCGAGGTGTTCCTGCCGCTGTCGATCATCGCCGGACGCAGCGGGACCGACCTTGCAGACGCACTGACGACAATCTTCGGACTAGTGTGGACGCTGCTGTTTGCCTTGTTCCCGCTGTTCAATCGAGACCGCATGCGGATTGGCGACCTGTTGGCAGGGACCTGGGTGGTCGAGGCGCCGAAGCGCGCCTTGCTTGAAGACCTGTCGGCACGACAGGATCCGGCGGCCGGCGCGTTCCGGTTCAGCCACACCCAGCTCGATGCCTACGGGATTGCCGAACTCCACAAGCTGGAGGAGGTGCTGCGCCGCGACGACTATTTCGCCCTGCGGACGGTGGCCGAAACGATCGGACGCAAGATCGGCGCGGCACCACAAGCCCATGACGCACGCGCATTCCTGACGGCGTATTATGGGGAGTTGCGGGCGCATCTCGAACGCAAGCTCCTGCTGGGCAACCGCAGGGCCGACAAGCATCAGCGTTAGACCGGAGGAGGGACGAGATGCAGGTCAAAATTAGCGCGATTGAGGAATCCAGGATAGATCGCGCAATTCAGGCGGCGGTCTCTGGGTCCTGGGAAGAATTCAGCAGCCTCACCGACACTCCCTTTCCAAACGACGAATCGATGCGAGAGCAATTCGACGATTCCTCCCCCAGACTTCAGCAAGTGGGCGGAAATTGGAAACGAGAAACGGGCGTTGAGATCCTGGATGACGGAGTGCGTTTAATAATAGTGAGAATAGAAGCGCCGCCCACGGTGGATATCGTTTGTTCACTGCATAGCACGAGCGAATTCAGTGACAGCACAATCGGTTTTCGGACATTTTTGCAGCAGCTGAATTGGGACTCCTAGCTATCGGTTTCGGCATTTCCGACCAGCGCCACCTCCTGCCCTAGCCCACCCACTTCTCGTAATCGGACACCAAGAGGTGCAGCGGTGCTGTGTCCTCGTCGATGTCCGCGAAGCGGCCGATCGGCTCGTGAAAAACGTTGTCGGTGAGATCGTCATTGACGGTAGAGACCTCGCCGATCAGCACGTCCTTGCCCTCGGCCCAGAAGGCGTGCCAGACGCCCGGCAGCAGCGTCACGCTCTGGCCTGGGTCGAGCTTCAGCAGCCCACCCGCGGGCAGCCTGTGCATGGTTCCGTCGACAGGCACCGATACTTCGGCCTTCTGATCGATGCCGCCATCGCGATCATGCATGAACAGCTCCAGCACCAGCTTGCCGCCGCCACGGTTGATGATGTCCTCGGCCTTGATGTTGTGGCGGTGCATCGGCGACAGCTGATCCTTGCGCGAGATCATGATCTTTTCGGCATAGAGCATGCCCATGCCCTTCTTCATGTCCTCGTAGCGGCCGTTGCGAACGGTGAACAGGAACAGGCCGAGCTCGTCGAACTTGCCCTGGCCGTAATCGGTGATGTCCCAGCCGAGCCGCGACGAGAAGATGGCCGCCGAATCCTGCCGGTGCGCCTTCAGCTCTTCCGGGGTCCAGTAGGCGAAGGGCGGCATGATGTAGCCGAACGAACGGATGAAGGCGTCGGCGTCGCGGATGATGTCGTTGATGGCGGAGCGTTTCATGATCATGATCCCTTCTTCAGGCGGCGCCTACAGCGCATAACCGAACACCGATCCGGTGTCGACGTAAACCGCATTCTGGCCTCATGACATCGGCGACGATCAGGGCCATAAGTCCTGACAAATTCCCAAAGGTGACATTCCATGCGCAGCATAGACGACCTCGATACGCCGGCGATCCTGATCGACGCCCGCCGCGCAGAAGCCAACATCGCGCGGGCGCAGGCCCATGCCGACCGGCACGGCCTGAAGCTCCGGCCGCACATCAAGACCCATAAGCTGCCCTACTGGGCGAAAAAGCAGGTCGCGGCCGGGGCCATCGGCATCACCTGCCAGAAGATCGGCGAGGCCGAAATCATGGCCGATGCCGGACTGACCGACATCTTTCTGCCCTACAATATCCTCGGGCGGGCCAAGCTGGAACGCCTCAAGGCGCTGCACGGCCGCGTAACGCTGTCGGTGACAACGGACAGCATGGACACGCTGATGGGGCTTGCCGCCACCTTTACCGATCCCGGCCACCGCCTGCCGGTGCTGGTCGAATGCGACACCGGCATGGGCCGCTGCGGTGTGCAGTCGGCCGGCGAGGCAGTCGCGCTGGCGAGCGAGATCGACAAGGTCCGGGGGCTCGTCTTCGGCGGCCTGATGACCTACCCGGGGGCGGGCCGCGCCGCCGAAACCGAGGCGTGGCTCGCCGATGCGCAGCAAGCACTTGCCGCAGCCGGCCTTGCTTGCGAGCGCATCTCCAGCGGCGGCACACCCGATATGTGGCGTTCCGGCGAGCATAGCGTCGTTACCGAATACCGGCCCGGCACCTACATCTATCTCGACCGCTACCAGGTCGCCAAAGGCGTCGGCAGCCTCGACGATTGTGCGCTGACCGTACTGTCGACGGTGGTCAGCCGTCCAACGCCGACACGCGCCATCCTCGACGCCGGCAGCAAGGCGCTCTCCAGCGACACGCTGGGGCTCGCCGATTTCGGCGAGCTGCTGGGCATTTCAGGCGCAAGAGTGACCAGCCTCAGCGAAGAGCACGGCAACGTCACGCTTTCGGGCGGCGCCGAGCTTCGCATCGGCGAGCGCGTGCGCGTCGTACCCGACCATTGCTGCGTCGTCACCAATCTGTTCGACGAGGTGCATCTGATCGAAGGCGACAAGGTGATCGAGACGCTGCCGGTGGCAGCACGCGGGCGTATGGCGTGATCCTATCGGTTGGCTACCGTTCAGCCTGCCTCGCGGCAACCCGGCGCATCGAAATGACCCGGCGGCGCCGGATCTCGGTGCGCATCGCCATCAGATGCAGGGCGAAGAACAATACTGTGAAGCCGAGCGCCATCACCAGCAACGGCCACAACAAACTGGGGTCGATGGTCGGGCCGCCGAGCCGGAACACCGACGCCGGCTGATGCAGCGTGTTCCACCAATCGACCGAGAATTTGATGATCGGGATGTTGATGAAGCCTACCAGGGTTATGATGGCCGCTGCCCAGGCGGCGCGCCCGGCATCGTCTAGCGCGCGGGTCAGCGCGATGATGCCGAGATACATCAGGAACAGGATGAAGACGGAGGTCAGCCGCGCGTCCCACACCCACCAGGTGCCCCACATCGGCTTGCCCCAGATCGAACCGGTGATCAGCGCAAGGGCGGTGAAGACGGCGCCGATGGGTGCCGCCGATTTCAGCGCCACGTCGGCCAGCGGGTGGCGCCAGACCAGCGTGCCCAGTGCCGAGACCGCCATCAGCGTGTAGCACATCATGGCAAGCCAGGCGAAAGGCACGTGGATATACATGATGCGAACGGTGATGCCCTGCTGGAAGTCCTCAGGCGCCGTGAAGCTCATATAGAGACCGACAGCGAGGACGACGGCGGCGACGCTCGCTAGCCACGGCACGATCTTGTGGGCAAGCCCGACGAACCGCGTCGGGTTGGCAATATCCATCCAGCCGGAGGGGCGTGAAGTCGTGTCGCTCATGCGGCCTTACATAGACCGCCGGCGGAGTTGCGGCAACCACAGCGGCGGTACGTCCTCTCTTCTCTCCTTGCAAGAAGGCGGATCGGCGCGTAGCGTCGAGCCGGACGAGGGGTGCTGGACGGAGTGAGCGCCAATGATCGCCGTGCGCCGAAGTCTGGATTTTGGATGAAGATTTGAGCCAAGTCGGAGCACCCTCATCCGACCTCGCTTCGCGAGGCCACCTTCTCCCGCAAGGGGAGAAGGCAAGCGCGCTGCTCAGGCGGCTTCGTTCACCGGGCGGCTGAGGCGGCGAACCTCCTCGTCGTTGAGCAGGCCGCCGGCGCGCAGCAGGCTGGCGAAGCGACCGTTGCGCAGCGACAGTTCGGTGAACCCGCCCATCTCGACCACCCGGCCCTTGTCCATGAACACGACCAGATCGGCATCGCGAACGGTGGTCAGGCGGTGGGCGATGATGAAGGTGGTGCGGCCGCGCCGCAACTCGTCGATGGCGTCCTTGACACGGTCTTCCGTCTCGACGTCGAGCGCGCTGGTCGCCTCGTCGAGAACCAGGATGGGCGCGTCCTTCAGCACGGCGCGGGCGATCGCGATGCGCTGGCGCTCGCCACCGGACAGCTGTCCGCCGCGTTCGCCGACGACCGTGTCGTAGCCCTCGCTCTTCGACAGGATGAAATCCTGCGCGGCGGCGGCATTGGCCGCGGCATGGACCTCGTCATAGGTCGCCTCCGCACGGCCGACGCGGATGTTGTCCTCGATCGAGCGGTTGAGCAAGCCGGCATCCTGGAACACGGTGGCGATCGAATGGCGCAGCGACTTGCGGGTCACCGTGCGGGTGTCGATGCCGTCGATCAGGATACGGCCGCTGGACGGGGTAAAGACGCGCTGCAGAAGGTTGATGAGCGTCGTCTTGCCGGCGCCCGTGGGGCCGACGATGGCGACCGTCTGGCCGGCCTGGACCTCGAACGACGCGTCGTCGACGCCCTGCCCCGAGTTGCCGAACTCGAAGCAGACATTCTCGAAACGCACGTGCCCCGTGACGTTGACGAGCTCGCGCAGCCCATCGGGCTCGGCGGCGTCGGATGCAGAGTCCTCGAGATGATAGAATTCCTCGAGCTTGGCGCGCGCCTCGGAAATCTGGTTGGCGAACGCCGACATCTGGTCGAGCCGGGCAATCAGCAGTGTGGCAAAGCCGGTAAAGGCGATGACGTCGCCGATGCGCAACTGGCCGTGCGTCACCAGATAGGCGCCAATCAAGAGCACCACCATCATCGAAATCGTCGACGACAGGCGGTGCAGCGCGTTGGCCATCGCCCACCAGTCGAGCACCGGATTCTGTGCGTCGAGCAGGTTCTTGACGTAGCGCTTCAGCGCCTCGGTCTCATGGCCGATGCGGTTGTAGCTCTGCAGGACGGCGACGTTGCTGACCGAGTCCGTCACATGCGCAAACACCTTGTGGTAGTGCCGCTCTACGGCCGCCTGGCCTTCCTTGGTGCGCCGCATCACCAGCCGTCCGATGCCGACATAGAGCGCGCCAAGCGCCAGCAGCACCATCGACATGCGGATATCCATGCTGAGCGCGGTGGGCACCAGCAGAACCAGCGCAACCGCGGTCGACAGATGCTGCCGCATGAATTCGAGCCAGAGGCTGAACAGGGTCTCGACCGCGCGCAGGAGCGTGTGCAGGGAATTGGAGGTGCCGCGCTGATGATGCCAGGCAAGCGGCATGGTGATCACGCGCTCGAACGACTGGCAGAGAACCTCGCTGCGCCGCTGGTGGGCAAAGCGGTCGGCGCCGCGCGCTACCAGAACGAAGGCGATGATATTGAACGCGCCGAGGCCGGCCCACATTGCGAGTGTCGCGAATACCGAGCCGCGGTCCGAAATGGCATCGATCACCCGGCCGAACATAATCGGCTCGAGAATGGCGATAATGGCAAGCGCGACATTCGCCCCGCAGATAAACGCAACGCGTTTCCTGTCGGCAGCGAGATAACCAAGGGCTCGCCAGTAGATTTGCAGAAGTGACACTTCAGCTACTCCGCCAATTATTTATGGTGCAGTGCGTCATTTTTTGACTCGTATCGGTTGACGCGTCGCAAAACAATGCTCGTCTACCTCTTCCGTTCCCATTCCGCGAACAAAAGATGACGACGCTTCGAAATTTGCCGTGATCGTCTAACAGTTTGAGATAAAAGGTGAAATGTCAGCGTTGCGGCAAAATCATGGCAGCTGGAAAGCACTGCCACATTTTTAATCAGCAAGACCCCAGGCACGACGTCTAAAGTCGTGTGCAGGCATTCAGCAAGGTCAAACGCAAATATAACCGGTAGAGGCACTTGGAGCGCCCGCGCGTGCCCTGGGCAACCCTGAGCGACGCTCCAAGTCCTTGAATCTAGGTCGGTATTCTAACGACCACCTCGGCATTGTCGCCGGCTTTTGGCTCGAAGGACGAAGATTTGGTCTTCGTGCCATTCACTTCAAGTGAGATGGCCCGGGCCTTTTTGTCGCGGACGACGCGTACCTTGATCTCGGCGCCCAGCATCTTCAGGGTTGCCGAATAGCCATCCCAATGGCTGGGGAGTCTCGGCGTGAACTGGAGGCGCTGTCCGCGGCGCTCTATGCCGAGAATGCTCTCGACCGCAGCGCGATAAAGCCAGCCCGCCGACCCGGTATACCAGGTCCAGCCGCCTCGGCCGCCCTTGTCTTGCCCGGAATAAACATCGGCCGCGACGACATAAGGTTCCACGCGGTAGCGCTCTGCCGCGGCTTCATCGAGCGCATGGTTGACCGGATTTAGCATCGAAAGGCAGCGGTAGGCATCGTCGGTGCGACCCATCTCGGCGAGCGCAATAACGAACCATGTCGCGGCGTGCGTGTATTGGCCGCCGTTTTCACGGACCCCCGGCGGATAGCTCTTGATGTAGCCCGGGTCCTTTTCCGTCTTCGAGAAGGGCGGAGTGAACAGTTTGACGATCTTGAGCTCGTCGTCGACGAGCGCTTTCATCGCCTGCCCCATTGCCGTGGTCGACCGCGCCGGGTCGCCCTCGCCCGAAAGCACGCTCCAGGACTGGGCGATCGAGTCGATCTTGCACTCGTCCGACTTGCGCGAGCCGAGCGGCGTGCCGTCGTCGAAGCTGCCGCGCCGATACCACTCGCCATCCCAGGCGGTGCTTTCCAGCGCCCGCTTCAGCACCTCGGCGTGCTTCGTCCAGGCTTGCACGCGCTTTACATCGCGCTCCGCCTTGGCGACATCGGCAAATTCGCCCAGCGTCTTCAGCAGGAACCAGCCCAGCCATACGCTCTCGCCCTTGCCGTGCTCGCCGACGCGGTTCATGCCGTCGTTCCAGTCGCCGCCGAGGATCAGCGGCAGCCCGGCCGGGCTGCTCCGCTTGACGGCAAGATCGAGCGCCCGCGCGCAGTGGTCGTAGAGCGAGGCTGTCTTCTTCGAGATTTCCGGGATAAAGAACGCATCGTGCTCGCCTTCGCCCAGCGCCTGCCCTTCGATGAAGGGCAGTTGCTCCTTCAGGATCGCGGTGTCACCGGTCACCAGCAGGTAGCGCGCGGTAGCGTGGGCCAGCCAGACCACGTCGTCAGAGATCATGGTGCGGACGCCGGCCTCGGTGCGCGGCAGCCACCAATGCTGCACGTCGCCTTCGGGAAATTGCCGCCGCGCCGCGTTGAGGATCTGATCGCGCGCCAGCTTGGGGTCATGCGCCAGCAAGGCCAGGGTGTCCTGCAACTGATCGCGGAAGCCGAAGGCACCGCTCGCCTGATAGAACGCAGAGCGGGCACGGATGCGGCAGGCCAGGCTCTGATAGGGCAGCCAGTGATTGACCATGGCGTCGAGGGCCTTATCCGGCGTCTCGACCTGGATGGTGTCCAGAAAGCCGCGCCATGTGCGCTCGTTGTCGGCCAGCCGCTGATCGAAATCCCTGGAACGATGGGTCTGCACCAGCGCGCTGGCCTCGTCGGGCGAGGCCGCGTCGCCGAGCAGCCAGAGCAGCGTGACGTCGCCACCGGCAGCGATGTCGATGTCGCGTGCGATGGCCGCGCAGGGATCGTCGCCGGCCTCTACGCGGCCCGACAGGTCGGCGCCGCTCAGCACCGCATGCGGAAACTCGCTCGTGCCTTGCCTGCCGATGAATTCGCCGCGGTCGGCGGTGACGGAATGCACCGCACCGTCGGCGGCCAGAAAGGCGATTCGCTCGCCGAAATCGAGTCCATAGGGATTTTGCGCCAGCAATGCGCCGGTTGCGGCATCCCTCGACGGAACGATGCTTGCAGCGGTGCGCGAGCGATGGCCGCCAAGAACCCATTCCGCATAGGCGTAGACGCGCAGCCGCATCGGCACCGAACCCGAATTCTGGATGCGCAGCCGCGATATCTTCACCGGATCGACGGGATCGACGACATGGGTCAGGTCCATCGACAGCGGCCCGCGTTGTGAGCGGAACGTCGAAAAACCCTGCCCGTGCCAGGTTTCGTAGGTCATTGTCGGATCACGCACCACGGCAGCCATTGGCGAGAACGCCCTGCCACTGGCATGATCGTAGATATAGATGCCCTCGCCCGGCCGGTTGGTGACCGGATCGTTCGACCATGGCGTCAACTGATAGTCGCGGCTGTTGCGGCTCCAGGTGAAGGCAGCGCCTTCAGCCGAAATGTGGAACCCGAACGATGGGTTGGAGATGACGTTGATCCACGGCTGCGGCGTCGTGCGCCGGCCGGCAAGACGCACGACGTAGTGGCGTCCGTCGCCGTCGAAGCCGCCGAAACCGTTCCATTGGTCGAGCCCGCTGCCGTCGACGCGGCCCTCGATCAGTGCCTGGGCGGCAGATGCTTGCGACGTCGGCACCGGCAAGGACGGCTCGCGAAGCGCTGCAAGGTCTGCCGGCTGGAGGGCGGCGTCCCGCGCCTGCAGTGCCGCGGCCTCGGCGCGCTCGATCTGGTCGAAGATGGTGCCGTTGCGCGTATGCAGCACCACCCGAGCGACGGCGAGCAAGGTCCTGTAGGTCGTTTCCTCCATCAGATCGCGGCGCACTGCGAAGATGTGCTGGCGGGGTCCGAGCTCCTTGCCGCGCAACCGGCTGTTTTCGCACAGCGTCTCCACCGCACGCTGCAGGTCCTGCACGTAGGATGACGCCTGCTCGTTGACGACGACAAAATCGATCATCATGCCGCGGGCGCGCATGTATTCCTGGAAGCGAAGCGCCTGGGCGACGATCTCCAGATCGGCGACATCGGCGATCCTGACCAGGAAAATCGGAAAATCGCCAGATATGCTGGTCGGCCACAGGCTGGACTGCCTGCCGAGCCCGGAGACGATGGATTCGCCGGGAAGGCGCAGGAACGGGTCGGGATAGATCAGATAGCGCGCCAGCTTCTGCACATTGGCGGCGTCCGACAGACTGAGGCCAAGGTGCCGGGTCTGCACCTGCGAGCGCGTCCAGGCGAGCATCGCCTGGCGGGCGAAGCTTTCGGGATGGTCGAGCCGGGCGATGGCGGCATCCAATTCGGCGCGATGGGTACCGACGACGGTCCAGAAGGTCAGCGAAATCTTTTTGTTGGCCGGCACGCGCACCTGCCGGCGAAGCGATGCGATCGGATCCAGGGTGAAGCCGGAATGGCCGCCAAGCTTGGCGCCGGGATCAAAGGCAGCCGCCTCGGTGATAGTGCGGCCACGGCCGATGAAGGCGCGCCTGTCGGTTTCCGCCTCGGCGTCGCGCGCCGATCCAGACGGGTCGGTGACGAAGTGCACCATGGTGACGTCGGGTTCATCCTTTTCGCGCTTGCGCCTGGTGGCGAAGATCGCGCCGTTGTTCGGCGCGATCTCGGTTTCCACGAACATCTTCGAAAAAGCCGGATGGGCATTATCGGAGGGCTCGGAGCCCAGCACCAGTTCGGCAAACGAGGTTACTTCGATATGCCGGTCGGCGGGGCCATCATTGTGGAGCGTCACCCGTCGGCCCTCACCATTGCCTTCCGAGATGACGATGCACTCGACTTCCGAACGCAGCGATCCAACCGATTTGACGAAGCTCGCCTTGTCGTCAGAAAACAGCGTCTGCGCCCGCTCGCCGGCGGCGCGCTTCGGCTCGGCGGTGGCCGACCACCAGTCGCCGTTGCTGGCGTCGCGCAGGAAAATATAGGAACCAAGGCGGTCCTCGGTCGGATCCGGCTGCCAGCGCGTGACGGCAAGGTCGCCCCAGCGGCTGTAGCCGGAGCCGGTGGCGGTGACCATGACCGAGTAGCGGCCATTGGACATGACACTGGTCGAGCGCAGCGCCCTGAGCGGATCGAGCACGATGCGGGTGTCCGGGCTTTCCAGCTCGGTCTCGTCCTTCGAGCGCTCGTCGGCCTCGGTTCTTACGGTCGCAGTCGGGATGTCGCGCGGCGCCCTTTCCTGCAGCAGCAATTCGGCCGACTCGATCACCGGATCGCTGTGGAAGCGGTCGCGCAGGCGCCCTTCGAAGATCGCATCGGCAACTGCGGCAATCGACATGCCGGAGTGGTGGGCCATGTAGTTGAGCACGACGGCGTGGTCGGTGCCCTCGGGGACGCGTTGCGGCGTGAAATCCACCGCGTCGTAAAAGCCGTGCCGGCCCAGCGCGCCCAGCCGCCTCAGCCTGGCCAGGTTCTGCACGGATTCATGCGGCGTAAACTGCGCTGCCAGCACGGTCGCGTAAGGCGCGATTACCGTATTTTGGCCAAGGCCGCGCTTCAGGCCGAGCCCGGGCACGCCGAAATTGGTGTACTGATAGGTCAGTTCACGGTCGCGGGCGTTGTAGGCCGCTTCCGAAATCCCCCAGGGAACGTTCTTCGAACGGCCATACTGGATCTGGCGCTTGATGATGAGCTTGCTGGTCTGGTTGAGAATGCTGCCTTGCGGCTCCTTCATCACCAGGGGCGGCATCAGATATTCGAACATCGAGCCGGACCAGGACATCAGTGCGCCCTGGAAGCCGATCTCGACGATCGGCCGGCCGAGCCGGAACCAGTGCTCGGTCGGCAAATCGCCCTTGGCGATGGCGAACAGGCTGGTCAGCCGCGCCTCAGAGGCCAAAAGATCGTAGCAGCTTTCGTCGAGCTGATGCTCCTCGACCCGGTAACCGATCGACAGGAGCTTGCGTTCGGGCCGCATCAGGAACGAGAAATCCATCTCGAAGGCGAAACGGCGCGTGCGCTCGCGCAACGTCAGAAGCTTGGCCCGCAATGCCGCGACGGCGTTTTCGTCGCTGTGTGCGTCGTGCACATGCGCCTCGCAGGTGGCTTCGAGCCTGGCCGCCCAATCGGCGATGGTGTCACTCTGGGTCGACGCGGCCTCGGTGTGGATGGCTGTCGCGAGCTTGCGTATCTCGCCGGCCAGGACGGCCAGGTTGATGGTACGGATCGACGCCATCTCCGGCTGCGCCTTGATCAATTCGACCGCCCGCCGCATGCCATCGAGACGGTCGGCGAGCCGCTGGCGCAAGGGCCGCAATTGACGCCGGTCGTCGGGCAGTTCCTCAAGGCTTTCGTCGAGGATGGTGACAGTATCGAGGATGCCTTCGAAGTCGCCCTGCACATGCACCGACGGCGCTTCGGCCCATTCGGCGCAGGCTGCGGCCACAGCCACCAGATGGCCGGCGAGATTGCCGCTGTCGACTGCAGAAATGTAAAGCGGATAGAGCGGCTTCAACGTCGTGGTGTCGTACCAGTTGAAGAGATGACCGCGATCGCGCGGCATGCTCTCGATGGTCGACATGGTCGCGTCGATGCGGTTGACGGCGTCGGAGAGGCTGATCCAGCCGAAGTCGCGTGCCGAAATCACCGACAGCAGGTAGACGCCGATGTTGGTCGGCGAGGTGCGGGGCGCCACCACGGGGGCCGGGCTTTCCTGGAAATTATCCGGCGGCAGATGGTGATGCTCGGCCGTCACGAAGGTCTCGAAATAGTGCCATGTACGCCGCGCCACGGTGCGCAGCGCGTGGATGTCGGCGGCCGATATGCGCAGGCGGTCCTCGGTTTCGGCCGAACGGCTGATCCAGCAGGCGATGGCGGGCGAGCCGATCCAGAACAAGGCAAAGAAGAAGGCGACGAAGGCGCCGGTGGAATCGGCCAGCACCGGGACGGCGAGGCCGACGACGCCGATGATCACGGCGCCGTACATGATGCTGTAGTAGGAGCCGAGATCGTTGTCGCTGCCCTTGTGCGCCTGCGAGGCGGTGCGCCATTCGAGCAGGTTCTGGCGGCTGACGAACAGGCGGTAAAGCGTGCGGATGATTGCGTCGCCCATCATCCACGCAAGGTGCGCCATCAGGACGATCTTCAGAGCCACCAGGGCGGTACCGAAGGCAACGTCGCGTGCCAGTGCCGAGAAATGGCCGCGCGGCGTCTGATCGCCGCTCTTCGGCAGGATGGCGTTGACGATGTCGAAAGTGGGCGCCATGAACAGCGTGAGGATCAGCAGCGCCTGCCATTGCGCGGCCTGCGTGAAGGGCAGCAGCGTCCAGCCGGCGATCGCGGCCATCACCCAGAAGATCGGCGTCACCGAGCGGCGTAGATTGTCCACCATCTTCCAGCGCGACAGCGCCGGCACGTTTGAACGCGGGCCGAGGATGAAGCCCAGAAGCTGCCAGTCGCCGCGTGCCCAGCGATGGTGGCGCGACGCATCGACCGAATAGCGGGTCGGATAGTCCTCGACCAGTTCAACGTCGGTGACCAAGGCCGAGCGCGCCAGGGCGCCTTCGAGCAGATCATGGCTGAGGATGGTGTTTTCCTCGATGCGGCCCTTCAGCGCCGCCTCGAAGGCGTCGACATGGTAAAGACCCTTGCCGGTGAAGGAACCGTCGCCGAAGATGTCCTGGTAGAGGTCCGACACCGCAAAGACGTATGGATCGAGCCCGCGATTGGCGGAAAAGACACGCTGAAAGAACGATGCCTCGTCGCCGCTGGTCAGCGACGCGGTGATGCGCGGCTGCAGGATGGAATAACCTGCAGTAACCTCGCGCCGTGCGACATCGAAATGCGGACGGTTGAGCGGGTGGCAAAGCTTGCCGGCCAGCGCGGCGACGGCGTCACGGGTGGTGCGGGTGTCGGCGTCCAGCGTCATCACGTGGACGACGCTCTCCGGCAATGGCACTTCCAACGGCAGGAAGGTGGTGTCGCTGTCGCCGCGCAGCAGAAGGTTCAATTCGTGCAGCTTGCCGCGCTTGCGCTCCCAGCCCATCCAGACGCCTTGCGACGCGTTGTAGAGCCGGCGCCGATGCAGCAGATAAAAGCGCGGTGCGCCTTCCGACGGATAGCGGGCGTTCAGCCTGGCGATTTCGGCACGTGCGAATTCGAGGATTTCGACATCCGCCGTATCGATCTCGGTCTTCGAGTCCGGCCAGTCGGAAAGCAGCGCGAAATAGACCTCACCCGCCGTGTTGGCGAGGTGATGCACCTCGATGTTGCGGATGTTCTCCTCGACATCGTCGCGCGAGCCGATCAGCGACGGCACCACCACCAGCGTGCGCGCCTCGGGCGGCACACCGTGCCTGAAATCATAGCCGACGAGACGCGTCGGTTTCAAAAACAGCGAGACGACGGTATTGAAGAATGCGAGCGCGCCTTCGCTGGCCGGCACCGCGAACAGGGCCAGCATCAGGACGATCGACGGCACCGACAGGCCGAGATTGGCAAGCGCATTGCCGGAAACGACCAGAAGCAGGACCGTCAGCGCAAACACCGGCACGACGATGCCCAGCCATCCGGTCTTGCGGAACGTCCGGTTCAGCGTCTTGCCGATGGTCGGCCGGTAGCCGATCGACCGCTCGAGCTCCTGCCGGCGCGGGCCGACCAGAAAGAAGCCGACGTCGGTGTGAGCGATCGGACCGCTTTCGGAGCCCGGTGCATCGGCAGCATGGCCGGCGAGCTCGATCGCCCTTTCGGCAACGCGAAATTCGGAGAGATCGGAACGGCGCGCCAGCTCCTCGATCGCAGTCCGGTATTGGTCGCGCGAAAAGAAATCGAGCGCGGCGAAATCGGTGCGTTCGCGCAGCAAGGTGTCGATGCGGCTGACGCCCTCGAACCACACCGTCCAGTCGACGTCGTTGATCAGGCGCAGGCCGCGGATGATGTTGCCGGTGGTCACGTTGCCGCTGGACAGCGTGTGGTGCTCGCTGAGGATGATCTCCTCCGCGTCGGAGCCGGTCCTTTCCAGCTCGCCCTCCAGCCATTCCAGCGCCCTGCCGGCATTTTGCGAGCCGTCACGCAGCCGGTAGAGCAACTGGGTGGCGAAGGTGGTGTCCTGCGCGTGGGCGCTGTAGTGGGAAAGTATCGACTGCCGGTCGGCGCTGTCGTCCGTCGCCAGCACACGGTCGGCGACCTCGTTAGCGATCTGGCGCAGTTCCCGCGTGCGATTGACGCGGACCGCGATGCGGCGAAGGTTCTCGATCAGGACGAAGCGCAGCAGCGACGGCAGCGCCCATAATTCGCCGATCTTCAGCGGCTCGACGGACTGGAAGCCTTCGACGATCGCCTTGAACATGGCCGACGAGACGGAACTGTCGGAATGCGCGACATAGGTCCACGCGACCGCCAGTGCGCGCGGCACGCTGGATCCATCCGACAGTTTCAGCGTCGGCAACTGGCGATAGAAGCGGCGCGGCAGGTCGCGCTTGACCTGAAAAATGGTCTCCTCGACCAGGTAGTTGTTGTCGAGCAGCCACTGCGCCGCGGGCGTGATCGTTTCGCCCCTCGCCTGGGCAGCGTTGGTGGAACGGTAGACATCGAGAATCTTCCTGGCGCTGTCGCGGATGCGCGCCTGAAAATCGAAAGGCGTCAGACCGAACAAATCCTTGGCATCGCCATTGGCAAGGGCTGCGCCCAACGCTCGGAGCCGATCTTCTGGCAGGAAATGGGAGCGTATCGGCTCGTCGGTGACAGCCGGGAAGCTGGCGCTCGTCTTTTCGATCTGTGCGAGATTGGTCTGGATATTCATCTAAGGTTCCGTGTTGGGGACGCAGTGCGGCGTCACCGCCACGGCAATGTCCCTAAAACCGGTCCAAATGCAATTGGTTGCATCGCAACACTTGGCCGAAAGTTTGTTTCCGCACCACGACAAGATGCCGTCTCTCGACAACTTCCAGGCGAGCACTATGAGCATCGTTTCGGCTTCTGATCGGCGGAAGATTCAGGCTTTTTCGTGATGCAGCGACCAGCTTACGCGATATTTGGCCGGCGTCACGATCATGTTTGGAAACAGACGTTAATCGTTGCCGGCAATGCAGCCGATGCGGATCACGAAAAGCATGGCCGGCCGGACGGGGTCCAGGTGCAGTTCCGGCGCTTGCGCCCCGAGCAACAGCGCATCGAGCGGCCCCAATTGCATGGGCGCCGCGCCGGCCACGCTGAGTTCGCCGTCGACGCACAGAATAAGTGTTTCATCGGCTTCGGCCTGGATCTCCGTCGGAGCCGAAATCAGCAGGCGCTCGACCGTGTGAGTCGCCCGGGCGCGGCGGGTCATGACGTTGAGGTCGGTGATCCGACCGGCGATGAGCGTGGCTTGCGTCGGCACGTCGCCCGGAAAGGCAAGCGGTGCGGAAGCCTTGGTGATTTCGACCGGCGGCCGGCCGGCGATATCGAGGACCATGCCCTCGCCTTCCAGCAAGGCCAAGGTCCGGTCGACGCCAGCGAAGCCGGAGAACGGGCCGCTGCCCTCGACCAGCGCCATCGAGACACGCCAGTCGAAATCGTCGAGCCCGGCACCTGGCGGCGACACGACAATCTCCGTCGTCACCCCGCCGCCGTTCTTCCACGGCATCGACCGGTATTCGGCTGCCCGAAGGATGCGCAAGGCGCGGCTCAGTCCAAAATGCCGGGCAGGTTGAGCTGGTTCTCCCTGGCGCACTCGATCGCGATGTCATAGCCGGCATCGGCGTGGCGCATGACGCCGGTCGCCGGGTCGTTCCACAGAACCCGCTCCAGGCGCTTGGCCGCCTCGGGCGTGCCATCGGCGACGATGACCATGCCGGCATGCTGCGAAAAGCCCATGCCGACGCCGCCGCCATGGTGCAGCGACACCCAGGTGGCGCCGGACGCGGTGTTGAGCAGGGCGTTGAGCAGCGGCCAGTCGGAGACGGCATCCGAGCCGTCCTTCATCGCCTCCGTCTCGCGGTTCGGCGAGGCAACCGAGCCGGAATCGAGGTGATCGCGGCCGATGACCACCGGTGCCTTCAGTTCGCCCCTGGCGACCATCTCGTTGAAGGCGAGGCCGAGCCGATGGCGATCGCCGAGCCCAACCCAGCAAATGCGCGCCGGCAGGCCCTGGAAGGCGATGCGCTCGCGCGCCATGTCGAGCCAATTGTGCAGATGGGTGTTGCCGGGCGTGAGTTCGCGCACTTTGGCGTCGGTCTTGTAGATATCCGCGGGGTCGCCGGAAAGCGCTGCCCAGCGGAACGGGCCGATGCCGCGGCAAAACAGCGGACGGATATAGGCCGGCACGAAACCTGGGAAGGCAAAAGCATTGTCGAAGCCCTCCTCCTTCGCCACCTGGCGGATGTTGTTGCCGTAATCGAGCGTCGGCACGCCGGCGTTCCAGAACGCCACCATCGCCTCGACGTGCTCGCGCATCGACGCGCGGGCAGCTCTTTCGACGGCCTTCGGGTCGCTGCTGCGCTTCTCGCGCCACTCGGCCAGCGACCAGCCCTTGGGCAGATAGCCGTTGAGCGGGTCATGCGCCGAGGTCTGGTCGGTGACGATGTCGGGGCGCACGCCGCGCCGCACCAGTTCCGGCAGGATGTCGGCGGTGTTGCCGACGAGGCCGACCGATTTCGCCTCACCGGCTTTGGTCCAGCGCTCGATCTTTTCCAGAGCCTCGTCGAGCGTGTCGGCGCGTTCGTCGACGTAGCGGGTGCGCAGCCGGAAATCGATGCGGTCGGGATCGCATTCGACGGCCAGGCAGCAGGCGCCGGCCATGACCGCGGCGAGCGGCTGGGCACCGCCCATGCCGCCAAGGCCGCCGGTCAGTATCCACTTGCCCCTGAGATTGCCGCCATAGTGCTGGCGGCCGGCCTCGACGAAGGTCTCATAGGTGCCCTGCACGATGCCTTGCGTGCCGATGTAGATCCACGAGCCGGCCGTCATCTGGCCGTACATCATCAGGCCCTTTCTATCGAGCTCGTTGAATTTCTCCCATGTCGCCCAGTGCGGCACCAGGTTGGAATTGGCGATCAGCACGCGCGGGGCGTCAGGATGAGTGCGGAACACGCCGACCGGCTTGCCCGATTGCACCAACAGCGTCTCGTCGTCGCCGAGTGTCTTCAGCGAGGCAACGATGCGGTCGAAATCGTTCCAGGTGCGCGCCGCCCGGCCGATGCCGCCATAAACGACCAGTTCATTGGGGTTCTCGGCAACATCGGGATCGAGATTGTTCATCAGCATGCGCAACGGCGCTTCCGTCTGCCAGGTGCGGGCGTTGAGCTCGCTGCCGCGCGGGCTGCGCACTTCACGGATGTTGTGGCGAGGATCGGTCATGATTGTCCCTTTCGAATGAAGCGCGCCGCGCGTCAGCGCTCGGCCCAGGCGATCGCGGTTTCCAGGATCTTTCTCAGCGTGACGCGGATTGGCGCCGCGAATTCGGCATCGTAAGGCACCGGCCAATTGCCGGGCATGCCCTTGCCTTCGGGCTCGCGCAGATAGCCGCGGTTGGACAGCTCCATCTGCAGCGCGTGGACGCCGTTTTGCGGCTGGCCGAAATGGCGCGTGATCCAGCCGCCCTTGAAGCGGCCATTGACGACGAAGCTCTCGCCGGTTTCGCCCAGAATCTGCCTGACTTTCTCCTGCAGCGTCGGATCGGCGCTCTTGCCGTCGTTGGTGCCGAGATTGAAGACCGGTAATTTGCCTTCGAATAGGCGCGGCAGCACCGAACGGATCGAATGGCAGTCATAGACGACGATCTTCCCATGCAAAGCGTGCAGCCTGTCGATCTCGGCCTGCAGCGCGGCATGATAAGGCACGAAGAACTTCTCGCGGCGCTCGTCGATCTCCGACGGTCCCGGCTCTTCACCTTTGCGGTAGAGTGGATCGCCGTCAAATGTCTCGGTCGGACAGAGCCCAGTCGTCGTCTGGCCGGGATAGAGCGAGGCGCCGGACGGATCGCGGTTGACGTCGATGACGGTGCGCGAAATCGCCGTATGCACAACGGTCGCGCCGAGGTCTTCTGCGAAGTCATAAAGCTTGTCGATCCACCAGTCGGCGTCACGGCGGCCGAGCCAAGGCGAGATTAGCCGGCTGTCGAGGCCAGCGAGATCGATGCCGGTATGCGGGATCGAAACCAGCAAGGGTGCCGTGCCTTGGGTGACGGTGAGCCAGGAGGGCGAGGTCATCGGAAGTCTCCGCGTGACAGAACGCAACTCTGCGACCGTCTTTGAGCACCGACCTGGCTTTTTGCCGGCCGTGTCGTATTTTGTTCTTGCTTTGTGCCGGCAGCTATGCTACTAATTTCCGTATGGTGCTGATTCGGCCCGACGACCCGCCCTCGAGGCGGGTTTTTTGTTTCTGACCTTGAAAGTTTCGGTGTTGCCGGGCTGGGGTTGGCGGGACAGCGCCCCCCTCTGTCCTGCCGGACATCTCCCCCTCTTGGGGGGAGATTGGCTATCATCTCTACTTTCGCCAATCTCGTGGGATGCAGAAAGGGCGCAGTCCCCGAACCTGCCAATCTCCCCCGTGGAGGGGGAGATGTCCGGCAGGACAGAGGGGGGCGCGACGGAACACGACCCATGCCGGCGTAACGCAGCGACGACGGCTTCACGACGTCACGCCCGGCAGTTTCACTGCCCCCGCGGCTTCCACCGCCGCGCCGCCGCGTACCATGGCGATGGCCTTCTCCATGTCCGGGTGGAAGTGCCGGTCGTTGTCGAGATGCGGCACCTCTGCCCTGACCAGCCGGCGCACCGCCTCCAGTGCCGCGCTCGAGGCCAGAGGCGCATGGAAATCGCAGCCCTGTGCGGCGGCCAGCAATTCGATGCCGATGACGGCCGTCGCATTCTCGACCATGCCGATGAGCCGGCGCGCCCCATGCGCCGCCATCGAGACATGGTCTTCCTGGTTGGCCGAGGTCGGGATCGAATCGACGCTGGCCGGATAGGCTTTTTGCTTGTTTTCAGAAACCAGTGCCGCGGCCGTGACCTGAGGGATCATGAAACCGGAATTCAAACCCGGCTTGGGCGTGAGAAAGGCCGGCATGCCCGACAGCGCCGGGTCGACCAGCATGGCGATGCGCCGCTCCGACAGCGAGCCGATTTCGCAGACGGCGAGCGCGATCATGTCGGCGGCGAAGGCCACCGGCTCGGCGTGGAAATTGCCACCCGAAAGTGCGGAGTCGTCCTCGGCAAAGATCAGCGGATTGTCGGTGACGCCGTTGGCCTCGGTGGCGAGCGTGTCCGCAGCCTTGCGGAGCACGTCGAGTGCTGCACCCATCACCTGCGGCTGGCAGCGCAGGCAGTACGGATCCTGCACGCGCTCGTCGCCGACGCGGTGCGATTCACGGATGGCGCTGCCGGCCATCAAATTGCGCAACGCCTCGGCCGTCTCGATCTGGCCGCGATGTTTCCGGAGCAGATGGATGCGTGGATCGAACGGAGCGTCGGAGCCTTTGGCGGCATCGGCGGACAGCGCGCCGGCGACCAGTGCCGACTGGTAGAGCACCTCCGCTTCGAACAAAGCGGCAAGCGCATACGCGGTCGAGAACTGGGTGCCGTTGAGCAGCGCCAGGCCTTCCTTGGCGCCCAGCATCACCGGCTCCAGGCCATGCGAAACGAAGGCGACCTTGGCGGGAAAGCGGCCATGCGGGGTAAAGCACTCGCCGACGCCGATCATCACCGCGGTCATGTGCGACAGCGGCGCAAGGTCGCCGGAAGCGCCAACCGAGCCTTGCGCCGGCACCACGGGAATAACGTCGTTGGCCAGCATCGCCTCGAGCAGTTCGATGGTTCGCGGCCGCACGCCGGAGGCGCCCTGTGCCAGGCTGGCCAGCTTCAGCGCCATCATCAGCCGGCAAATTGCGACGGGCATCGGCTCGCCGACGCCGGCGGCATGCGACAGTACGATGTTTCGCTGCAGCGTTTCCAGGTCGGCGGCGGGGATGCGAACGCTGGCCAGCTTGCCGAAGCCGGTGTTGATGCCATAGACCGGCTCGCCTTTGGCAACGATCCTGGCGACGGCCTCGGCGCTGGCCTTGATCTTCGGCCGGCAGGCATCGTCGAGTCTCAGTGCGGCGCCGCGATAGATGGCGCGCCAATCGGCCAGCGTGGCATTGCCTGGCCTTAGCTTGAGTTCGGTCATTGTCCCCTCCAGATGCGGGCATGCAGCGGGTTGAAGCCCATGCGGTAGACGAGTTCGGCCGGGCGTTCGACGTCCCAGATCGCCAGATCGGCGGATTTTCCGGCCTCCAGCGTACCGGTCTGTCCAAGCAGCCCGAGCACGCGGGCAGCCTCGCGCGTGACGCCGGCAAGGCATTCATCGACCGTCAGGCCGAACAACGTCGCCGCCATGTTCATGGTCAGTAGCAGCGAGGTCAGCGGCGACGTGCCGGGATTGTTATCGGTGGCAACGGCCATCCTGACGCCATGCTGGCGAAACAGGGCGATTGGCGGCTTCTTGGTCTCGCGGATGAAGTAGTAGGCGCCGGGCAGGATGGTCGCCACGGTTCCGGCCTTCGCCATCGCCGCCGCACCGGCCTCGTCGGTGTATTCGAGGTGGTCGGCCGACAGCGCACCATAGCGCGCCGCAAGTTCCGCGCCGTGCAGATTGGACAGCTGGTCCGCATGGAGCTTGACCGGCAGGCCCGCCGCCTTCGCAGCATCGAACACGCGGGCGATCTGCTCCGGCCAAAATGCAATGCCTTCGCAAAAACCGTCGACGGCATCGGCCAGGCCCTCGGCAGCGATGGCCGGCAAAATCTCGTTGGCGACAAGATCGATAAAGGCATCCTTGTCGCCTTTTGCTTCGGGCGGCAGCGCATGGGCGCCGAGGAAAGTGGTCCTGACCGTCACCGGCCGCTCACCGCCCAGCCGTCGGGCGGCGCGCAGCGACTTCCTCTCGTTTTCGAGGTCGAGACCGTAGCCGGATTTGATCTCGACGGTGGTGACACCTTCGGCGATCAGCGCATCGAGGCGCGGCAGCGACTGGGCGACCAGCTCGTCCTCGCTGGCCGCGCGCAGTGCCTTGACCGAGGAAACGATGCCGCCGCCGGCCTTGGCAACCTCTTCATAGGTCGCGCCGGCCAGCCGCATCTCGAATTCATTGGCACGGTTGCCTGCGTGGACCAGATGAGTGTGGCAGTCGATCAGGCCAGGCGTGATCCAGCGGCCTTCGCAGTCGATCGCCTCGGCGTTTTCGCGGAGCGCTGCCGGCATGTCGGCTTCCGGCCCGGCATAGACAATCCGGCCATTGCGCACGGCGATTGCACCGTGCTCGACGACGCCTGACCCGGCGCTGTTTTCGACCATGGTCGCGAGGCGCGCATTGCGCCAGAGGCGAACCTCCCCTGCCCGGCTTTTGCTCTCTGCAGCCATCATCTTTTCCGTTTCAATCGGTGACGATTATGTATATACATATCAAAAGGCACTGCAAGCACTATCATCGCATGGCAGACCGGGATTTGGAGAAAAACGTGACGGCAATCTTCGCGGAACAGGCACTTCTGCCCGACGGCTGGCACAGCAATGTGCGGATCGTCATCTCCGACGGCAGGATCGCCGCGGTCGAGGCGAATACCTCGCTCCTGCCTGGCGACGAGCGCCATGCCATCCTTTTGTCCGGCATGCCGAACCTGCACAGCCACGCCTTCCAGCGCGGCATGGCCGGCCTTGCCGAATTGCGCGGGCCTTCCGCCGACAGTTTCTGGAGCTGGCGCGAGGTGATGTACCGTTTCGCGCTGTCGATGACGCCGGACCAGGTCGAGGCGGTCGCGGCTCAGCTCTATGTCGAGATGCTGGAGGCCGGGTTCTCGCGCGTCGGCGAGTTTCACTATTTACACCACGACCGCGACGTCCGGCCCTATGCCAACATCGCCGAGATGGCGGAGCGCATCATTGCCGCAGCGTCCGAGACGGGCATCGGGCTGACGCTGTTGCCGGTGTTCTACGCGCATTCCTCTTTCGGCGGCGCTGCGCCAAATGAAGGCCAGCGGCGGTTCATCAACAATGTGAACCAGTTCTCGCGGCTTGTTGAGAAATGCCGCGAATCCGTTCGCAGCTTGAATCAAGGCGTTGTCGGCGTCGCCCCGCACAGCCTGCGTGCCGTGACACCGGAGGAACTGGAAAACATCACGGTGATGGCGCCGGAGGGGCCCATCCACATCCACGTCGCCGAGCAGATGAAGGAGGTCGAGGACTGCCTTGCCTGGTCCGGGGCGCGGCCGGTCGAGTGGCTGCTTGCCAATGCCAAGGTCGACCGGCGCTGGTGTCTCATCCACGCCACCCACATGACCGACACAGAGACGGTGCAAATGGCGAAAAGCGGCGCCGTTGCCGGCCTTTGTCCGATCACCGAGGCCAATCTCGGCGACGGCACCTTTGCCGCGTCCTTGTTCATGCAGCATGGCGGCCGCTTTGGCATCGGCTCGGATTCAAACGTCCTGATCGGCCTGCCGGACGAGTTGCGGCAGCTCGAATATTCGCAGCGCCTCGCCCACCGCGCCCGCAACGTGCTGGCCGTCGCCGGCGGCTCGACCGGCCGTGCTTTGTTCGACGCAGCGCTCGATGGCGGCAGTGCCGCGCTGGGCGCCGGCCCCTCGCAGATCGCAGCAGGTGCCCCGGCCGATTTCGTCTCGCTCGACGGCAAGCATCCATCGCTGGCCGGCAAGACGGGCGATGCAATCCTTGACGCCTGGATTTTTGCCAACGGCACCAAGATCGACTGCGTCTGGGTGCATGGCAGGAAACTGGTCAGCGGCGGCATGCATGCCAGGCGCGATGCTATCGCCGAGCGGTTCCGCCAAGTGATGACGGCGCTTTCGGCATGAGCATGATCGGGACAATAAGCGCGGATTCTGGAAGCGCGGACGGCGGCGAGGTTCTTTCGCTGCACCAGCGCATCCTGTCGGACATCAGCGAACGGATCCTGTCGGGTGCCTGGGCGCCCGGCCACCGCATTCCGTTCGAGCATGAACTGACGGCCGAATACAATTGTTCACGCATGACAGTGAACAAGGCGCTGTCGCAACTGGCCAAGGCCGGGCTGATCGAGCGCCGGCGTCGTTCGGGCAGCTTTGTCCGCCAGCCGCAATCGCAGGCGGCCGTTCTCGAAATCCACGACATCCGGATCGAGGTCGAGGCACTTGGCCTGCCCTACCGCTATGAGCGCATGGCGCGAAGCGGAAGGCGCAGCAGCGCCGACGACCGAGCCCTGCTGGAACTCGACGTCGCCGGGCCGGTGCTGGCGCTGGAATGCCTGCATTTCGCCGGCAAGCGGCCGTTTGCCCACGAGCAGCGGCTGATCAACCTGGCTGCCGTGCCGGAAGCCGCCGAAGAGGCGTTTTTCGAGACCGCGCCCGGTCCGTGGCTGATCGGGCGCGTGCCGTGGAGTGCCGCCGAGCATCGCATCCGCGCGGTCGCCGCCGAAAAGCACATCGCGGCGGCGCTCGACATCGACACCGGCGCGCCGTGCCTGGTGATCGAGCGGCGGACATGGAGCGCCGAGCACCCCGTCACCCATGTCCGCTTCACCTATGCGGCAGAGAACCACACGCTGGTGGCGCGGTTCACGCCGTCGCAGGGGTGAGCTCCTAACCCTCCCCCTTGAGGGGAGGGTCGCGGAGCAAATTGCCGCGCGGCGGCATTTTGTGACGCGGGGTGGGGTCGGAGCAACCTCGCCGACCCCACCCCGTCTCGCAGTCTCCGCTTCGCTTCGACTACTCGCCGACCCTCCCCTCGAGGGGGAGGGTTAGAGCCGCATTCTCAAATCGCCGCGGTAACAATAATCTCGACCAGATATTCCGGTCCGGCAAGTTTGGCTTCGCCGGTGGCGCGGGCCGGCGTGTTGCCCTGCGGCACCCATTTGTCCCATTCCGCGTTCATCTCGGCAAAGGTGCTCATGTCGGCCAGCCAGATGATCGCCTGCAGGATCTTGGTTTTGTCGGTGCCGGCCTTGGCCAGCAATTCGTCGATCGCCGCCAGAATGTCCCTGGTCTGGGCACCGACGTTTCCGCCCGGCTTGCCGACCTGACCGGCCAGATAGACGGTGTTGCCGTGGATGACGATCTGGCTCATGCGCGGGCCCACATCGATGCGACGAATGCTCATTAGATATTCCTTCTTTTGTCCGGCTTTCTCTTGTCGGTGCGCCTGTTTAGGGGCCGGGTTCGCCGGGGGCAAGGCCGCTCGAGCGGAACCGCTTGAGCCAAGCCAAAGCAGACAACATGACGGCCCGGCCGCAATTCCGCCCGATTGGCTTGTTGACTAATGTAATAACATCACATATCGAATCCGCCCCTGCACCACCGATCGTCGCCCCATGGATCGTCACATGAGCCAAACGTGCCTGACCTTCCGCGACCTGACGCTGGGCTACAACAGCCATCCTGCGGTCCACCACCTCAATGGTACGATCCGCAAGGGATCGCTGACGGCGGTCGTCGGCGCCAACGGCTCCGGCAAGTCGACGCTGATGAAGGGCATCGTCGGCGTTCTGAAGCCGATGGCCGGCGCGGTGATCCGGGCGCCCGGCGTGCGCGCCGCCTACCTTCCGCAGCAATCGGAGCTCGACCGCTCCTTTCCGGCCCGTGTCGTCGACCTGGTTTCACTTGGCCTGTGGCCGCGGCGCGGCATGCTCGGCCGTTATACAAGGGAAGATCGCGACTCGGTCAGCGAGGCGCTGATGGCCGTCGGCCTCGGCGGCTTCGAGAAGCGCCCGATCGACACGTTGTCGGGTGGCCAGCTGCAGCGCACGCTGTTTGCCCGCGTGCTGTTGCAGGATGCCGAGCTCATCCTCCTCGACGAGCCGTTCAACGCCGTCGATGCCAAGACGGTCGGTGACCTGATCGCGCTGATCAAGCGCTGGCACGGCGAGGAACGCACGATCATGGTTGTGGTCCACGATCTCGATCTGGTGCGGCAGAATTTCCCCGAAACACTGCTGCTGGCGCGCCAGCCGATCGCCTGGGGAGAGACTAAGGAGACGCTGCGGCCGGAGAATTTGTTGCGTGCGCGCCGCTTCCACGAAGCCTGGGAGGACAACGCGCCATGGTGTGAGCCTAGCGAGCATGATCACCAGCACAGTGGCCACGGGCATGACCATGACCATCATCACGGCCCGGGGCCGAGGGCGGCGTGATGGACGTGCTCTACGGTCTGTTCGTCGCTCCGTTCGCCGACTACGCCTTCATGCAGCGGGCGCTCGCCGGTTCGATGATGCTGTCGCTCGGCGCCTGCCCGGTCGGCGTGTTCCTGATGCTGCGGCGCATGAGCCTGTCCGGCGACGCCATGGCGCATGCCATCCTGCCGGGTGCTGCCGCCGGCTTCCTGTTCTATGGCCTGGAAATCCTGCCGATGACTATCGGCGGACTGATCGCCGGCATCATCGTGGCGCTCGGCGCCGGCGCCGTCTCGCGCTTCACCATCCAGCGCGAGGATGCCTCGATGGCGGCCTTCTATCTGATTTCGCTGGCCATCGGCGTGCTTATGGTGTCGATCCGCGGTTCCAGCGTCGATCTCATGCATGTGCTGTTCGGCACCGTATTGGCGCTCAACAACGAGGCGCTGACGCTGATCGGCGGCATCGTCGTGGTGACGCTGGCCAGCCTCGCCATCTTCTGGCGGGCGCTGGTCGCCGAATGCCTCGACCCTTTGTTCCTGCGCTCGGTCAGCCGGATGGGCAGCCCGGTGCATTTCATCTTTCTCGGCCTCGTCGTGCTCAATCTCGTCGGTGGTTTCCAGGCGCTCGGCACCTTGCTGTCGGTCGGGCTGATGATGCTGCCGGCGGCGGCGGCCCGCTTCTGGACGTCGCGCGTCGAGCCGATGTGCGTGTTGGCCACAGTGATCGGCTTTGCCTCCTGCATTGCCGGGCTGCTGTTGTCCTACCATGCGTCACTGCCCTCCGGCCCGGCCATCATCCTGTCCGCCGGCGTCGTCTATTTCGCCTCGATCCTGTTCGGCACGCGCGGCATCCTGCGCGCCCGCATCGTCCATCACCGCCACAGAACTGCCTGATCCCAACAAGGAGAAACTGTCCATGCTGAAATCGATCCGCGCCGCGTTGGCCGTGAGCGTTATAACATTAACCGCCCTCGGCGCTTCCTCGGCCTTTGCTGAGCCGTTGAAAGTGGTCGCCAGCTTCACGATCATCGCCGATTTCGCCAAGAATGTCGGCGGCGACCGCATCGATCTGACCACCATCGTCGGGCCGGACGGCGACGCCCACGTCTACGAACCGAGCCCCGCCGATGCGGTGGCCATGGCCAAGGCCGACATTGTGCTGGTCAACGGCCTGCATTTCGAAGGTTTTCTGCAGCGCCTGGTCGACGCCAGCGCCACCAAGGCTTCGATTGCCGTGCTGACAAAGGGGGTCACGCCGATCAATTTCAAACCCGAATTCGCCGAGGCCGACGCCGCCGAAGGCGCGGAAACCGATGGCGGCAAGACGGTCACCGATCCGCATGCCTTCCAGTCGATCGCGAATGCCAAGATCTATGTGAAGAACATCGCCGACGCCTTTTGCACGGCCGACGCTGCGGGTTGCGACAGCTACATGGCCAATGCAGCTGCCTATACGCAAAAGCTCGATGCGCTCGAGGGCGAAGTGCAGGCGGCAATCCAGTCGATCCCGCAAGAGAAGCGCGTCGTCATCACCTCGCATGACGCCTTCGGCTATTTCGAGAAGGCCTATGGCTTGACCTTCCTGGCCCCGGAAGGCGTGTCGACCGAGTCGGAGCCTTCCGCCGCCGACGTGGCCAAGCTGGTCAGCCAGGTGAAGCAGGACAAGGCGGCGGCGATCTTCGTCGAGAACATCACCAACCCGCGGCTGATCGAGCAGATCGCCAGCGAGACCGGCATCAAGGTGGGCGGCACGCTCTATTCCGATGCGCTGTCGCAGCCCGACGGCCCGGCCGCGACCTATATCGACCTGATGCACAACAACATCGCCCAGATCAAAGGCGCGATCCTCGGAAGCTGAGCGATCGACCTCGTTCACCCAGCCGGGCTGGCGTATGGCGCATCCAAGCACACGCGGCGCCGTCCGGCTGGATTTCCGGCATCGAAATCTCTATCTGCGCGGATGGATTTCTTTTCGCGCGGATTGCCGACCGGGTCAGGGAGTGGCAAGACTGCCGCTAACCAGATTGCGAGGACACCGCCATGGAATACCGACAGATCAGCGAGGACTATTCGGTCTCGGGCCAGATCCAGCCCGAGGACGTCGCGACCATCAAGGCCGCCGGCTTCAAGAGCGTGATCTGCAACCGGCCGGACGACGAGCAGCCCGGCCAGCCATCGGCCGACACCGTCAAGGCGGCGGTAGAGGGCGCCGGGCTCGCCTTCCGCTACATCCCTGTCATCAGCGGCCAGATCACGGCCGAGAATGTCGAGGACCAGGCTGAGGCGCTCGAGGAACTCGAAGGCCCGGTCTTCGCTTACTGCCGTTCCGGCGCCCGCTGCACCAATCTTTATGGGCTGATCCAGCAGTCGAAGGGGTGATATTCGCCCTCAGATCGGCAGCGCGCCCGTTTCCTTTAGCGTCTCCAGCACGATCGCCGTCTTCACATGCTGCACGGATTCGTGCGGCAGCAGCACGCTGTTGACGAATTCCGACAGCGACTTCAGGTCGGGCGTCACCACTTTCAATATATAGTCCATCTCGCCCGTCAGCGCGTGCGCTTCCTGCACTTGCGGCAGCCGCGCCACCAATTCGCCGAAACGCCGCGCATTGTCGCGGTTGTGAGTGGCGAGCGTCACCGAGATGACGTTCACAAGGGAAAAACCGAGCTTGTCGCGGTCGAGCACCGCCCGGTAGCCCTTGATGTAGCCGTCCTCCTCCAGCCGCTGGCGACGGCGCGAGCATTGCGAAGCGGACAGGTTCACCCGTTCCGACAGATCGTTGTTGGTCAGCCGCGCGTCGGTCTGCAGCAGAGCCATTATCTTGCGGTCAAACTGGTCGATGCGCGCCTCATCCATGAATTTCGGCTCCGTTGTGCACAATTCGCGCATGACCTGACCATTTCAAGTGTTTGAATGCAAGCAATTTGCACTCGCTCCGCGCTATGATTGCGCTCAGATATGGCCGACCCGGCCAATACCAGATTTCGGGCCAGATTTCGGAGCAATGCCATGGGTCCCTTCCCGCACGACGCACCGCCCGCCAAGATCAGCAAAACCAATCCCGCCGGTACCGACGGCTTCGAATTCGTCGAATTCGCGCATGCCGAGCCGGAAAAGCTCGCCGAGCTTTTCACCCGCATGGGCTATGTGCCGGTGGCCAAGCATCGCAGCAAGAACATCACCGTCTGGCGGCAGGGCGACATCAATTATGTCGTCAATGCCGAGCCCGGCTCGCATGCCATGAAATTCGTCGACAAGCACGGCCCTTGCGCCGCCTCGATGGCGTGGCGGGTGGTCGATGCCAGCCATGCCTTCGACCATGCGGTAGCCAAGGGCGCGACGCCCTATGAAGGCAACGACAAGACGCTCGATGTGCCGGCGATCGTCGGTATCGGCGGATCGCTGCTCTATTTCATCGAAACCTACGGCGAGAAGGGCTCGGCCTATGACGCCGAGTTCGATTGGCTGGGCGAGCGCAACCCCAGGCCGGAAGGCGTCGGCTTCTACTATCTCGACCACCTCACCCACAATGTCTATCGCGGCAACATGGACAGATGGTGGGATTTCTACCGCGACCTGTTCGGTTTCAAGCAGATCCATTTCTTCGACATCGACGGCAAGATCACCGGCCTGGTCAGCCGCGCCATCACCTCGCCCTGCGGCAAGATCCGCATCCCGCTGAACGAGTCCAAGGACGAGACCAGCCAGATCGCCGAATATCTGAAGAAGTACAATGGCGAAGGCATCCAGCACATCGCCGTCGGTACCGATAACATTTACGACGCCACCGACAGGCTGGCCGAAAACGGCCTGAAGTTCATGCCGGGTCCGCCGGAGACTTATTACGACATGTCCCATGCTCGCGTGAACGGCCATGATGAGCCGATCGAGCGGATGAAGAAGCACGGCATCCTGATCGACGGCGAAGGCGTGGTCGACGGCGGCACGACCAAGATCCTGCTGCAGATCTTCTCGAAAACCGTCATCGGCCCGATCTTCTTCGAGTTCATCCAGAGGAAGGGCGACGAAGGTTTTGGCGAGGGCAATTTCCGCGCCTTGTTCGAATCGATCGAGCAGGACCAGATCAAGCGCGGCGTGCTGAGGGTGGACGGCAAGGCAGCGTAGCCAGCTCGGCCGAGGTGTCTTGTGGTTTGATCAATTATGACCTAAATTATGGTCATAAAGGATCGAGTCATGAATGTTTCTATTGCCGAAGCCAAGGCCAAATTGTCGGAACTCGTCAGCCGCGCGGAAGCCGGCGAGGAGATCGTGCTCACACGCCACGGCAAGGTGGCGGCGCGTATCGTAGCTCCGGCAGTGGCCGAACCCCTGCCGCGTATAGGCGCGTTGAAGGGCAAGATCTGGATTGCGGACGATTTTGATGAACTCGGTCCCGAGTGGGATGAGTACGTGAAATGACGGTCGGCCCGTTTCTCGCCGACACACACATCATCCTCTGGTCGATTTCGGACGATCGACGTCTCAGCGAGCACCACCGCGTTATTCTGGCTTCGGAAGCGGTGGTGTTCGCGAGCGCGGCAAGCGTCTGGGAAATTGCCATCAAACGTTCGATCAGAAAACTTAATGCGCCGGACGATCTGCCAACGCTGCTTCCAAGGATGCAATTTCAGCCGCTCGCCGTAACCTTCCAGCACGCGAACGCCGTCGGCGGCCTACCCCACCACCATGGTGATCCGTTCGACAGGCTTCTGATTGCGCAGGCGCAAGTGGAGAACCTCACCATCCTGACATCCGACCCGCATTTCGCCCGTTACGATGTGGCTTTGGCATGATTATCCAAGCAGTTGGTCTCGCAAGCCCAGCCGCTCAACCTCCGCTTTCCTGAGTTTCACATCGTAATCGAGGAGGAACTCGTCGAGTTGCGGCGGTTTCACCGAGGTGCCGGACAGCATCGCGTGCACCTGGCCGCGATGATGGATGTCGTGGATGAAGAGATGGGCGAGCAAATCGCCGATCCGCTCCGGTATCATGCCGTCCTCGCGCCGGTCGGTGAGAACGCGGCGCTCGAGATCGTCCGCCGACAGGCGGTCGCAAAAGGCGATCAGCCGCCGGTCGGCCTCCGCCTGTGCAACAAAAAGCGCCTTGGCATCATTGAACGGCACAAAATCGTCATGGGCGGCGGCGCCGACGCCGCCTTCTTCGAGAAAGTCAAGATAGAGATAATCGACCGCCAGGATGTGGTTCAGCGTTGCCTTGATCGATGGGAAGAAGCTTATCCTTTCAGCTTCGAATTCGCCGGGCTCAAGCTGCAGCACGGCACGACAGAGCCGGTCGTTGGACCACAGATTGTTAGCTGCCATGCGGCGGAAATGGTTCAGCAGGTCCATGACTTCACGCCGCTGACCGGACCAAAGACAAGCCCGCCCACATGAGCGCGAATCCGGCGATGACGATCAGCAGAAGCCGGATCATGTGCCGCCGCATGGCTTGCGTTTCCTGGTCCAGCGCGACATTCGTGTTGGTGACGGTGTGAAACATCATCGCCTTGCGCGGAAAGCCGCTGCGGTTGGTCAGGTCAGGCGAGCGAGCCTCGATGCGGTAGCTCAGTCTGATTGCCTGGATGAAGATCGCCAGCATGACAAGGGCCCAGACACCGCACAGCAGGTAGAATGTCTCGCCCGTCATTCTCTTGCCCCCTCGTATTTCTCGACCTTCTGCTCGATGGCGCCGAAGATCGAATGCCCGCCCCTGTCCTTCATCTCGATGCGCACGGTATCGCCAAAGCGCAGGAAGGGCGTTTTCGGTCCGCCGGCCTCAATAGTCTCGATCATGCGCAACTCAGCGATACAGGAATAGCCAGCGCCGCCTGCCGAGACAGGCTTGCCCGGCCCGCCGTCGAGCTTGTTGGAGACGGTGCCCGAACCGATGATGGTGCCGGCGGCCAACGGCCGCGTTTTTGCGGCATGAACAATCAGCGCCGGAAAATCGAACGTCATGTCGATGCCGGCGTTTGCCCGGCCGAACGGCTTGCCGTTGAGATCGACCAGCAGCGGCAGGGCGACCTTGCCGCCGTCCCAGGCGTCGCCCAGTTCGTCCGGCGTCACCGCAACCGGCGAAAAGGCCGATGACGGCTTCGACTGGTAGAAGCCGAACCCCTTGGCAAGCTCAGGTCCGGTCAGGCTGCGCAGCGTCACATCGTTGACCAGCATGACCAGGCGGATCGCTGCCCGCGCCTCTTCGAGGCTTGCGCCCATCGGCACATCGTCAACTATGACCGCGACCTCTCCTTCCATGTCGATGCCAAGGGTCTCGTCGGTCATGCGGATTGGGTCCCGCGGTGCGAGGAAAGCGTCCGAGCCGCCCTGGTAGATCAGCGGATCGGTCCAGAAGCTTGCCGGCATCTCGGCGCCACGCGCCTTCCGCACCAGCTCGACATGGTTCACATAGGCCGAGCCATCGGCCCACTGGTAGGCGCGCGGCAGCGGCGAATGGGCGTCATGCTCGTGAAAGCGAGCCGACGGCACCGCACTATTCTCTAGCGATTCAGCCATGGCGGCGAGATGCGGCGCGATCCGAAGCCAGTCGTCAAGCGCGGCCTGCAGCGTCCGCACCAGAAACCAAGCATCGGTGAACCGTGTCAGGTCGCGCGAGACGACGACAAGCTTTCCGTCGCGCCTCCCATCCTTCAATGTGGCAAGCTTCATGCGGTTTCCTCTCCTGGCGCAGCTTTGGTGCTGCTTTGATTTTTTGTTCTACGCATGATCTCTTCCGAAAACCGGTTTCCACTTTTCGGGATCATGCTCCAGCTCCACAACAAGGCCGTCGCGTGCGATCGTCAAGTCGCCGGCCCATGTTTTCCTGACGGCGGCAATCCAGTCGGCCTCGTCGATCTCGGGATCGTCGGCGGGAATGAGATGGTTGAGGACCAGTCTTTTGACGCCTGCATCACTGGCGATGCGGCCCGCTTCCTCGGCAAAGCTGTGGCTGGCAAGCAAGTGGTCCCTCAGCCTTGCGCCGTTGCCGGTCTTCGCGACCAGCCGCTCGATACCCACTTCCAGCATGGCCTCGTGGACCAGTATGTCGGCGCCTTGGGCGAAATCCGCCAATGGCGGAAAGAACGCAGTATCCGACGAAAAGACGACGCCTTGCCCCGCATGATCGAAGCGCAGCGCAAAGCAGTCCGTCACCGGCGGGTGGTCGACGCGCAGCGCCGATATTTCGAGACCGCGCTCTTGCGCCATCTGGCCTTCACCAAACTCGACGATCGAAACCAGGTCGCGGAGATCCGGCCTGCCTTCATCGGCGATGCGGATCTCGATGTCGAACTCCATCGCCTGGCAAAAGCGCTGCCAATAGTAGCCGGTGCCGGGCGGGCCGAATACGGTGACCTTTGTTGCCAGGCCGGCCGTCCATGCGGTGTGGATCAACGGGCCGAGTTCCAGCACATGGTCGGAATGCAAATGCGTGATGAAGATCAGTTCGAGCGCCTTCAGGCTGATGCCGGCATCGGTCAGCCCGCGCGTTACGCCCAGCCCGCAATCGACGACGATGGTGCGGCCGCCAATCTCCAGCAGTGACGAACTCGGCCACGGCCCGCCCGGCCGCAGCGCGGGACCACCCTTCGAGCCCAGAAGGACCAGACGATCCGTCACGCGACGGCGCTCAAGACCAGTCGCCCTCGGGCGTGCCGTTGAAGCGCTTCTTCAGGCCGGCCCAGCAATCGATGTAATTGTCCTGCCGGGTTTCGAGCTCGGCGCCATAGCGGGTCACCATCTGGGGAAAGCGTGTCTCGAACATGAAGGCCATGGTGTTGTCGAGCTTGACCGGTTTTAGCTCCGCGCGCGAGGCTTTTTCGAAGCCAGACGCATCGGGTCCGTGAGCCAGCATCATGTTGTGCAGACTGATGCCGCCGGGCACGAAGCCCTCTTCCTTGGCATCGTACTGACCATGTATGAGGCCCATGAACTCGCTCATGATGTTGCGGTGATACCAGGGCGGCCGGAAAGTGTTTTCCGCCACAAGCCAGCGCGGCGGGAAGATGACGAAATCGATATTGGCGGTGCCTTCCTCACCGCTGGGCGCGGTCAGCACGGTGAAGATCGACGGATCGGGGTGGTCGAACAGGATCGCACCGACCGGCGAGAAGGTCGCAAGATCATATTTGTAGGGCGAATAATTGCCGTGCCACGCCACCACATCCAGCGGCGAATGGTCGAGCTCGGTGACATGGAACTGGCCACACCATTTCGCGATCAGCCGGCACGGTGTCTCCTTGTCCTCGAACCAGGCACAGGGCGTCTTGAAATCGCGCGGATTGGCCAGGCAATTGGCGCCGATGGGGCCACGATCCGGCAGCGTCAGCTTGGCGCCGTAATTCTCGCAGACATAGCCGCGCACTTCGGCATCCACCAGCTCGACCTTGAACACCAGACCACGCGGCAGCACGGCGATCTCGCCCGGCCTGAGTTCGATGACCCCCATCTCGGTGACAAAGCGCAAGGCTCCAACCTGCGGGACGACCAGCAACTCGCCGTCGGCGTTGAAGAAATGATCGTCGACCATCGAACGGTTAGCGACATAGACGTGTGCCGCCATGCCGGTCTGGCCGAGCACGTCGCCGGCGGTGGTGATCGAGCGCATGCCGGCAATGAAATCGGTCGGCTCCTTCGGCATCGGCACCGGGCTCCAGCGATACTGGCCGAGTGCGAGCTGGTGGTCGCCGACGTTCGGCGCGCTTTTCCAAAGCGGATAATTCGCCGCTTTGAAGCGGCCGGTGTGCCTGACGCTCGGCCTTATCCGATAAAGCCAGGAGCGCTCATTGGTGCCGCGCGGCGCGGTGAAAGGAGAGCCGGAAAGCTGCTCGGCATAGAGGCCGTAGGCCGGCCGCTGCGGCGAGTTTCGGCCTTGCGGCAGCGAGCCCGGCAAAGTCTCGGTTTCGAAGTCATTGCCGAAACCCGGCATGTAGGAGTAGGCCATGGAACCCTCCCGAATTCATGGACTCGGAGCATCGTTTGCGCATCCGCAAAGATGCTCCGGGTTGACCATACCGGTTTCATTTGTAACCATTGAAAATGTAACCATCAACGGTGATTTCGCCATGAGCCGCCAGCATGCCCAGTCAGGGCCAACCATGGAAATCCTCGAGCTGGAATCCTTCCTGCCCTACCGGCTCTACCGGCTTGCCGATGCCGTCAGCCGCGAATTCTCAAGGATATACAAGGACCGTCACGGACTGACCCGGCCCGAATGGCGCACGCTGGCCGGGCTTGGACAGCACGGCACGATGACGGCGACGGCGCTCGGCGAGCAATCGGCCATGCACAAGACCAAGGTTTCGCGCGCGGTCGCCGAGCTCGAACGGCGCCGCTGGCTCAGCCGGACGCCTGACGAAAAAGACCGCCGTGTCGAGCATCTGGCGCTGACCAAGGCTGGCGTTGCCGCCTATCGCGAGATGGTGCCGCTGGCGAAGGAGTTCGAACGGGAATTGCTGGCAAGATTGAGCCCCGCCGAGCGTGTGGCCATTGTCGGCGGAGTGGCAGCACTGGAGGCGGCATTGGGGAAAAGCTAGGTTCCTGCCAGAATTACAGGCACCTTGGCGGAACAGCTTTCAGTTCGCACCGTGTTCCTTCGGGCCTTCACCAGTCCATGACCACCTTGCCGGAATTGCCGCTCTTCATCGCTTCGAAGCCGAAAATATAGTCGTCGATGCCGATGCGGTGGGTGATCAGGCCGCTGACATTGAGAGGACCCTGCACCAGCGCAATCATCTTGTACCAGGTCTCGAACATCTCGCGGCCGTAGATGCCCTTCAGATGCAGCATCTTGAAGATGACCTTGTTCCAGTCGATCTCGAAGCCGGTCGGCGCGATGCCGAGAATGGCGATCTTGCCGCCATTGTTCATGGTATCGATCATGTCGCGGAATGCCGGTGCGGCACCGGACATTTCAAGACCGACGTCGAAACCCTCGGTCATGCCGAGCGCCGGCATGATATCGCGCAGCTTTTCTTTCGAGGCGTCAACGACATGCTGGACGCCGAGCTTTTTTGCCAGTGCCAGGCGCACCGGGTTGATGTCGGTGATGACCACTTTTCGCGCGCCGACGCATTGCGCCACCAATGCGCCCATGATGCCGATCGGCCCGGCGCCGGTGACCAGCACGTCCTCGCCGACGAGGTCGAAAGATAGTGCGGTGTGAACCGCATTGCCCAGGGGATCGAAGATCGCGGCGATCTCGTCCGGCACGTCGTCGGGGATCGGCACGACATTGTGCTGCGGGATAGCCAGATATTCGCCGAAGGCGCCGGGGCGATTGACGCCGACGCCGAGCGTGTTGCGGCAAAGATGCCCCCTGCCCGCCCGGCAGTTGCGGCAATGGCCGCAGATGATGTGACCCTCGCCCGAAACGCGCTGGCCGACTTTGTATTCGGTCACCGCCGCGCCGAAATCGGCGACCGTACCAACGAATTCATGCCCGGTCACCATCGGCACCGGCACGGTCTTTTGCGCCCACTGGTCCCAATTGTAGATGTGGACGTCGGTGCCGCAGATCGCCGTCTTCCGGACCTTGATCAGCACGTCGTTGGGGCCGATCTCCGGCACCGGCACCTCTTCCATCCAGATGCCCGGCTCGGCCTTGGCTTTGACGAGGGCCTTCATCATGTTCGACATTCTGCAGTCCCTTGAAGGTCTTGATCCGGAATCGCTTTTCGACTGCCGGTCATTCAGGAAATCACGCCGAGCTCGCGACCGACTGCGGCGAACGCCTCAATCGCACGGTCAATGTCGGCGCTGGAATGGGCGGCCGACATCTGCGTGCGGATGCGCGCCTGGCCTTTCGGCACCACCGGGAAGGAGAAGCCGATGACATAGATGCCGCGCTTCAGCATGCGCGCCGCCATCTCCTGCGCCAGCGTCGCGTCGCCCAGCATCACCGGGATGATCGGATGGTCGGCGCCGGCCAGTGTAAAGCCGAGCCTGCCCATCTCGGAGCGAAACCGCGCTGCGTTGGCATATAGGTGCTGACGCAACGCATCGCCATTGCGGATCATCTCGAACACCCGGATCGAAGCGCCGGCGATCGCCGGCATCAGCGTGTTGGAAAACAGATAGGGGCGCGAGCGCTGGCGCAGCCAGTCGACCACCTGCTTCTTGCCCGACGTGTAGCCGCCCGACGCGCCGCCCAACGCCTTGCCGAGCGTGCCGGTGATGATGTCCACCCTGCCCTCGACGCCACAATGTTCGGCCGAGCCACGGCCATTCCTGCCGACGAAACCAACTGCATGGCTGTCGTCGACCATGACCATTGCGTCATATTTGTCGGCGAGGTCGCAGACGCCCTTCAGATTGGCGATGATGCCATCCATAGAGAACACGCCGTCGGTGGCGATCAGCCGGAACCGACAGTCGCGCGCCTCTTTCAACCGCGCTTCGAGATCGGCCATGTCGTTGTTGGCGTAGCGGAAGCGCTTTGCCTTCGACAGCCGTACCCCGTCGATGATCGAGGCGTGGTTCAGCGCATCGGAGATGACCGCATCCTCCTCGGCGAGCAGCGTCTCAAACAGGCCGCCATTGGCGTCGAAGCAGGAGCCGTAGAGGATGGTGTCCTCCATGCCGAGGAAGTCAGAAATGGTCGCCTCGAGCTGCTTGTGTTCTTCCTGCGTGCCGCAGATGAAGCGCACCGACGCCATACCGTAGCCGTAGCGGTCGAGCGCCTGCTTGGCCGCCTCGCGCAGTTCGGCGCTGTCGGCGAGGCCGAGATAATTATTGGCGCAGAAATTCAGCACCTTCTCGCCGCCCACCTCGATCTCGGCCGATTGGGTCGAGGTTATCACCCGCTCGGATTTATAGAGGCCTGCCGATTTCAGCCCTTCAAGCTCGCTGTCGATGTGGGAGAGGAATGCTGCGGTCATGATCAGGCCCTGTTGAGATCGATGAGGACTGTCGCGCCGCGCGGACGAAAAATCCATCGCAAAAGCGACCGCTTCGGTGGCGGCAATGGCACGGCAGGGCCACGATGTTCAAATGCGGAGGTGCTGCGAAAGATTGCAATAACCACTTTGCGGATTTCCCGCCACGGTCGCCGCTGTCGGCCTGTTGCCGTTCTAACCTGTTAACACTTTGAAGCCAAAGGTTGTCGCACAAGAATTCGTTGGCGAGAGGGCCGACTCAGAAAATGTCGCAGCAGCCGGTGCACGCCGTTTCAGGCAGGCTCATACTCCTCATCAAATCCGGCTACTGGCTGGCTCTGCTGATCATCGCCGCCATGGTCGTGGCCTCCTTCATCCTGCTGCAACAGATGATGGCGGCCCAGCAACACAACCAGGCGCTGCTCGATGTGGTCAGCACACAAAAAGCCCTGTCGCAACGCATCGTCTTCCTTGCCGGCGCGACCGGTACCGCCTCACGCGACCAGCAGCCGGCCCTGATCAGCGCGCTCAAGCAAGCGACGGTAGAGTTCGAGAAGAACTACGATCTTCTGCTCGAGCGGACCGCCGCCGATCCGGCGTCGCCGGCAAGGTTCGATCCCAAATCGATCGAGAGCGTGCTTTTCGCCAAGCCGTTCCATCTCGACTATTTCTCGGTCGGGCTTATCGCCAACGGCGAACGCCTGATCTCGTCATTCGAATCGCGGCTCAACATGGCCGGCAATGGTGGCTACAAAGGTGGAGAGGAGCGCGTCAACCTGAACGCTTCCGTTGCCAACGCAACATTGTCGGGCTATGCCGCACTTGGCCAGCGCATCAGCGCCTTTGCAGACCGCCGATCCGAAACACTTCTCGAGCTTAACCGCACATTGTTCTACTCGACCATCGGCGTCATCGTGCTGGTGGCGCTTTTCATTTTCAGGCCGATGTCGAACGCCATCCTGCGCAGGACGCGTGAGCTGGTCGATGCGCGCAATTCCATGGCCTTTATTGCCGTGCATGACGGGCTGACCGGCCTGCACAACCGCACCTTCCTGACCGAGCATTTCGATACGTTGATCAATGCCGCGCAGCGACAGCGTGAACGGGTTGCCGTGGTGCAGTTCGATCTCGACCGGTTCAAGCAGATCAACGACACGTTCGGCCACGCCGCCGGCGATTATGTGCTGGTGACGGCTGCGCAACGCATGCGTGATTCGTGCCGTACGTCGGATCTCAACGTGCGTCTCGGAGGCGATGAATTCGTCGTCGTCCTCAACGACGCCGGCAGCACCGAGGACATCGATATCGTCGCCAGGCGCATGCTGGCCAAACTCAATGAACCGGTCATATTCCGAGGCACGACGATCCATCCGGGCGTAAGTGCGGGGATTGCGGTCTATCCTGTCGACGCCGACAATGCGCAGGATCTGCTCGTCCATGCCGATCTGGCGTTGTATTCCGCCAAGAAGCAGGGCGGCGGCAGTTTGTCGTTCTTCTCCGATGAACTGAGGCGCGAACTCGACAACCGAAAGCAGCTCGAGCTCGACATCAGGGTCGCCATCTCGGAGAAGGCGTTCGAAGTCTATTTCCAGCCGCAGATGTCGCTGTCGGACGGCACCATCAGTGGCATCGAAGCTTTGGCTCGCTGGAGGCATGCCGAACGCGGCATGATCGCGCCGGGCGAGTTCATTCCAATCGCGGAAAAATGCGGCTTGATGTCCGAGATTGGCCGCATCGTCATTGCCAAGGCGATCAACGAAGCAGCTGAATGGAACCGCGCAGGCATCGCCTTCGGACGGATCGCCGTCAACGTGTCCGGTTCGGAGCTGCGCGAGACAGATTTCGAAGTCTTCCTGTTCGGGACGCTGGAAAGGACCGGCCTGCCCGCGCACAAACTATCGCTGGAGATCGTCGAATCCGTCATTCTCGACGACGAGAAGACCGGTATCGCGGCAAAGCTGCGGCACATCCGCGCCGCCGGCATCCATCTTGAGCTCGATGATTTCGGCACCGGTTACGCATCGCTCAGCCATGTCAATCCAAACGAGATCGACCGGCTGAAGATCGACCGCCGCTTCGTCCAGAACATCAACGAGAACAGCGGCAACACAAAGATCGTGCGTGCCCTCACCGAGCTCGCCCGCGGTCTCGGCATCTCGATCGTTGCCGAGGGCGCCGAAACCGAAGCCGAGCTCGACTCGCTGATGGCGATCGGCTGCGACCAGGTGCAAGGATATTCCATCGCTTTCCCGATGCCGCCGGACAGGGTGCGTGAATGGCTGGTGGCACGGACGCCGAAAAAGGCCAGGCTGACAGTGCTGCAGGGCAGCCGGGCGTAGATCCGTCATGGTTCGGCCTTGCGAACCGACCTGATGGGCCGAGGCGGAAGGTCATCCTCATCACCGGGAAATGCTGCCAGCAATTGTCCAAAGCTGGGCACACGCGCCAGTTTTTCATAGTCCTGGAACGACAGAATGACCGCCTGCTTGCGGCCACGCCGGGTGATGACGGCCGGTTCTCCCGCGATGACCTGATCGAGCACCGCCGAGAGTTTAGCCCTGGCATCCTTCAGCGAAATTCGCGCATGGCGTCTGCCTAGCCTATTTCTAGCTCTCGACATTGGCCCGCAGCGCAGCCAGCATCTGTGCAAACTCCGCCAGCCTGTCGTCGGACAGCCCTTTCCGCAGCCGTTTGTCGAAGGCTAACGCGGCCGTGCGCAATTTCAGGAACAACGCCTCTCCGGCCTGGGTCAGCTCCACCTGGTGAACCCGGCGGTTCTCGGGATCGCGGCGGCGCATCAGCAGGCCCTGCGTCTCCATGGCGTTGAGATGGTGGGTCAGCGTTGCGCCCCGAATGCCGATCATGCCGGCGAGCTCGCGTTGGTTGGCCAGCTCCCGCGACTTGACCGACAGCAAAGTGACCCAGACCGGCAGCGTGCCGCCGGCTTCGACCAAGGCAGCGTCGAAAGCCTGCGCGACCAGCTTGGCGGTGCGGGCGAGATTCATCCCGATCGGCGGGCGGTCAAAGGGCGTCATGATCCTACACTAGAACAAGGGCAAAGCCGATGGAACCGGCTCGAGCTTATGCGTTGACATCTAATCATTTGATATCTATCAATATGCCTGGCGGCGGGCAAGAGAGGAAATGCGGTCATGCAATATGTCTACATCATCGTCCTCGGCCTTCACGTCATGGCGGGTGTGTTCTGGGCCGGCACCACTATCGCGGTTGCCCGCGAACCGGAGATCAGGGCGGAACGCTTCTTCCGGCCGCAAATGGGCGCGGCCGGCGTGGTTTTCCTCACGGGTTTGCTGCTGTGGTATTTCTTCCACAACGGCTCTTTCGGCTCGATGGAAAAAGTCCTGGCGCTCGGCATCTTGACGGCGTTGATCGCCGCCGGGGTTCAGGGCGCACTGGTGGGTTCCGCCAGCAGGCAGTTGGCCGGCGCTGATGCGGCGAAACAAACCCAGTTGCGCGCCAAGATGACAAAAGGCGAACGCATCGCTGGCGGGCTGCTGGTCATCACCGTGTTCTGCATGGCCACCGCCAGGATGTTTTGAACGTCCTGCCGCAATCGCAAGATCGTACGGTGCCCGGCGATGGCCGGCGGCGTGCGCGGCGCGCAGCCCGGACCAAAGTACCGTGGTGGCTCTCCGTACGGAGGTTGGGCTGCGCGCCACCAATCAATCCAAAATATTCCTCAGATCCGCAAGCCGAACCTGATGCCGTCATAGATTGCGGCATGGATGTTACGCGAGGCAACTGCGTCGCCGATGCGGAAGAGCACGAAGCCACTTTGCGGATTGCGCACGGGGAAGATGTCGCCGCCATTGACCAGTTTTTCGTAATCGATCGCGCCGGCGTTCTTCGACAGCGGCTTCAGCGCCAGATAGAGATCGTCGAGCGGCAGCGTGCCATGCTCGACCACCACCTGGTCGACGCGCCGCTCGCCGCGCCAGCCATCGGCGAAGTCGGAGGCAAGCTCGGCGATCAGCTGGTTGCCTTCGCGCCGCACAGAACGTAGCCGTGTGTTGATGGTCACCGTGACACCCTTTTCCTGGAAGGCGCGCATGTAGGGCACATGATTCATGCCGCCCATTTCCGGGGCGAAGAAGCGCTCTGGTGAAACCAGCTCCAGCCTGGCGCCGCTATTGGCGATCAGTTCGGCGGCACCCATGCCCTGATGGCCGCCGTTGTCGTCATAGAGCAGCACGTTCTCGGCCAGCTTGACGCTGCCGGCCATGATGTCCCAGCTCGAGGTGACGAGATCGTCGCCCGCTGTCAGAGGCGGGTTCTGCGGCAGGCCGCCGGTGGCGACCACCACCACGTCCGGCGACAGCGCCAGCACGTCGTCCTTCTCCGCCCAGGTATCGTAGCGGATCTCGACACCGAGCCGGTCGAGTTCGGCCAGACGCCAGTCGATGATGCCGATCAATTCCTTGCGGCGCGGGTTTTGCGTTGCCAGCCGCACCTGGCCGCCGGCCTGGCTCGATGCTTCCAGCACCGTCACCTGGTGCCCGCGCTCGGCGGCGACGCGCGCCGCCTCCAGTCCGCCGGCGCCCGCGCCGACCACGACCACCTTCCGCTTCGGTCCCTCGGTTTTCGGAATAATATGCGGTATCGACGCCTCGCGGCCCGTCGCCGCATTGTGGATGCACAGCGCCTCGCCGCCCTCATAGATGCGGTCGAGGCAATAGGTGGCGCCGACGCAAGGCCGGATCTCGTGCTCGCGGCCCTCCATCACTTTTTTGACGATATGCGGGTCGGCAATGTGGGCACGCGTCATGCCGACCATATCGAGCTTGCCGGTAGCGATGGCGTGGCGCGCGGTGGCGACGTCGGAAATCCGCGCCGCATGGAAGGTCGGGAATTTCGTCGCCGCCCTGATCTCGCCGGCAAAGTCGAGATGTGGTGACGAGCGCATGCCGGTCACCGGGATGACCTTGGTCAGCGCCGCATCGGTCTCGATCGAGCCACGGATGATGTTGAGGAAATCGACCTTGCCGGAGCCGGCCAGCCGCCTGGCGATTTCGACGCCCTCCTGTTTCGACAGGCCTTTCTCGAAATCCTCGTCGGCGACCATGCGGATGCCGACGACGAACTTTTCGCCGACCGCGGCACGCACGGCATCGAGCACCATGCCGGTGAAGCGTAGCCGGTTGTCGAGCGAGCCGCCGAAATCGTCGTGGCGCTGGTTGGTGGCCGGCGACCAGAAGCCGTCCATCAGGTGGCCGTAGGCCTCGAATTCGATGCCATCGAGGCCCGCAGCCTGGCAGCGCTGGGCGGCAGCGGCATAGTCGGCGACGATGCGCTCGATGTCCCAGTCCTCGATAGTCTTGGGAAAGGCGCGATGGGCCGGTTCGCGCACCGGCGAAGCCGACAGCACTGGCAGCCAGTCGGCCTTGTTCCAGCCGGTGCGGCGGCCGAGATGGGTGATCTGTATCATCACCTTGCAATCGTGCTCGTGGCAGGCATCGGTAAGCTCGGCGAGCCACGGCACGATGCGGTCGTCATAAACATGCAGATTGCCAAAAGCGGCCGGGCTGTCGCGCGAGACGATCGCCGAACCGGCGGTCATGGTCAGCGCCATGCCGCCCTTGGCCTTTTCGGCATGGTAGAGCCGGTACCGCTCTTTCGGCATGCCGTCCTCTGAATAGGCCGGCTCATGGCTGGTCGACATCACCCGGTTCTTCAGCGTCAGATGCTTGAGCTGATAGGGCTGGAGGAGCGGGTCGTTGCTAGTCATCGTCTTCCTGCTGTTTCAAATTGTGCTAATGAGCGGCAAATTTTTGTTTTTACGCATGTCGCTGTCCCAAAATCGCTGCGCAGTTTTGGGCGACATGCAGCAAGGAACCTGCTCATGACCGATACGAAAAATCTCACCCAGCTCGGCACCAACGTCGAGGCGCCACAGAGCCCTGAAGCGGCAGTCCTGGAAACCGTGCCGTTTTCGCGCGGCGACGGCCCGCCGGCCATCGTTCGCTTCACCTGCCCGGAATTTACTTCGCTCTGCCCGGTCACCGGCCAGCCGGACTTCGCCCATATCGTCATCGACTACGCACCCGATGCGCTGCTGGTGGAATCGAAGTCGCTCAAGCTGTTCATGACCTCGTTTCGCAACCATGGCGCCTTCCACGAAGAATGCACCGTCATGATCGGCCGCCGCATCATCGCCGCGACCAAGCCATTGTGGTTGCGCATCGGCGGCTACTGGTATCCGCGGGGCGGCATTCCGATCGACGTGTTCTGGCAAACCGGCGCACCGCCGGAAGGTGTGTGGCTGCCCGACACCGGCGTCGCCCCCTATCGCGGGCGCGGCTAATCGGACGGAGCGGCTCATCTGATCCCGGTCCGGCACAGGTTGGTCTCCAGGAAAGGCTTCACCGCGTCGCGGTACCGCTGTTGGTCATAGCGATAGAGATCAACATGCCGCGCGCCGTCGAACCACACCAGCTTTGCGTGAGCGCCTGCCGCATCTTTCAACGCCAGTGTCTGGCTGCGAGCGACAAACGGATCCGAATTGCCTGCTAGCAGCAAGATCGGCCGATCAATCGTGCCGATGCGATCGACCGGCCTGACATCATCTACCCCGAAGCCAAGGCGGAGCTGCATCTGCGCCAAGAGGACGGTCGCCTGTACGTCGCGTAACATAGGCAAGGGCGCTCGCAACGCCGTGGTTTCCAGCAAAGTCGCGTAGAGCTGCTCCAGGACATAGGCATCGGCATGCTCCTGCTGAGCGCCAAACACAAAAGCAGCCGCACCGAGCGACGAACCGATGGCCGCCACCTTGCGACCAGGGAAGCGTTGCCGCGCAAAGACGAGGATGCGACTGGCGTCCTGCCGTTCGATGTAACCAAAGCCTCTGATATCGCCGCCGCTTTCGCCATGTCCCGACAGATCGAACAGCACGATCGAGTAGCCGCTTTCGAAAAGCAGCTTCGCTCTTGGAACCATGGCCAGCTTGTTTGAACCGCGTCCGTGTAACAGCACGATTGTTCCGCAACTGTCCTGCCGATCCGCCACCCAACCGGCAAGGTCGGGCGCGCCCTCCTGCTTCAGAACGCTGCGCTCCACCGGTAACCCCACAGGCAGCGTGAAGCTTTGCTGAGGCACGCGGGCCATCGCGCGGCTTCCTGCCTCCCAGCTGACAGCGCAGGCCAAGACGCAAACCGCCGCGAATAAAGCAACCACGACAGGACCTCTTCTCATCGATCGGTCACGTGCACTTCGCATCAGTTGAGCGGCAGCCGCCGGTAGCGGCTGGGATTGTTCGGGTCGCTGAAATGGCCCATCGGCCCGTGTTCGGCGAAGTGGCCCGCCCAGCGCTTCATCGAAGCCGGATCGAGTTCGACGCCCAGGCCATGCCCCTCCGGCACACGCACCGTGTTGCCGGTCTGCCGGAATGGGCCGTCCTTGATGACATCGCCGATCTGCCAGCGAAACAGCGACTGCGATGCTTCGGTGATCCACGGTGTCGCCGCCACGACGTGCAAATAAGCCGATGTCATGATGCCGAGATCGTTCGAATAGCACCAGAACCCCTTGCCCATCGCCTCACAGGCGGCGATGAATTTCAGAGTTTTCGACAATCCGCCGAGTGCCGCGAAATTGCAGACGAAGTAATCCGGCGCACCGAGCGCGACTGCCCGCCTGAGATCCGGGATGTGCGTGGAGAACGGAATGCGCGAATGCTGGCGCAGCGCCGCCATCTCCTCGAAGGTCGCGACCGGATCCTCGTAATTGCGGATGTTGAACGGCTCGATCTCGCGCAGTACCCAGCGCGCTGTGGTTAGCGACCACTGCATGTTGGAATCGAGTTTGATCTGCGCCTTGTCGCCAAGTGCCTCGCGCAGCATGCGCACTGTCCTGATCTCGAGCTCGGGATCGCCCATTATCAGCTTGCCCTCGAAGATCGTCGAGCCGTGCTGTTCTCGCATGCCGAGACAGTAGTCGACGATCGCTTCGGCGGTCATCTCGCCGCCGGCTCCGCCTTGAGCGGGGCGAAAGGCGAAATATTCCGAAAACGGAATGTCCTTGCGCACCGCGCCGCCGAGCAGCTTATAGAGCGGCATACCGAAGACCTTGCCTCTTATATCCCACAGCGCCAGTTCGACGGCGCCGAACGCCACCGTGGCTGCGTTCTCGCCGGTGTTGGCGGTGATCTGCCAGGGCGGCACACAGCGCGCCTCGCAGTCGGCGATGTCGAGCGGATCGGCGCCAATCAGCGCCGGCGCGATCTCGGCCTTGATCACCTCGCCGAAATGCCACCATGGCGCCTCGCCCAGTCCGACCACGCCTTCGTCCGTCTCGACCTCGATGATCGATTTCGAGGCGCCGCCGTAGAGACCAGCCGTCCACCAGAACGGAGCATCGAGCGGGACGTTGACGTGGGTGACGCGGATGTTGCTGATCTTCATCGGTTCCGTTCTCACTCACACTGGTATTGGCTCAGCGCCCATTCGCCGGTCACCGAGAGTAGGTCCGATATTTTCCAGTCCCCGTCGACTTTCCTGAATTTCCACTCCAGCCGGTGCGGGTTGCCGGCGACGACGAAGGCGACGACGACCTTGGCCTCGTCGCCCTTGATCGCTTCGATTGTCTTCAGGCTCTTGTCGATCTCCGCCTTGTCGTATTCGGAATTGTCGAGTGCCATGTTGGGATCGAGGCACTCGCCCTGCCCCGACTTCCGCAGCGCATCGCTCTTGTCCAGCACCGACTTTGCCGGGTCGGTGAAATGGCCCCGCTGAGCCGGATCGACCTCGAGCCCGGCATGCTCGTAGAACGGCTTCACCACCGCCGTCGGCGAGCCCGGCTGTGTGGCCGGCGCGTTTTCTGCCGGCGGCAAAACTGCCTTCGGCGGTGCCGCACTGTCGGCCGGCGCGTTTGCGGGCGGCGCGCCGAACAGGCCCTGAGCGGCGGCGCTGCTCAATCCGGCCAGCAGGCACGCAGTCGCCAAAAGCCAGGGATGGCAGCGGAGCACGGCATCACTCCGGCGACTGCCCGGCCAGGCATTCGAGCGCACTCAGCGTCCAGCCGCTGGTCTTCGAGGTGATGTCGGCGACCTTCCACTGGCCGTCGATCTTCTTCAACGACCAGACCATTTCGCGTTTGGAATCATCCCCTTCCGGAAAAAGGTTGAAGGTCGCCGTCACCTCGGCGCTGTCGCCATCCAGCGTTTCGGCCAGCGTCAGCGTCTTGGCCACGGTCTTCTCGTCATAGTCCTGCGCATCGAGACCAGGGGCGAAGTCGATGCAGAGAACTTCATCCGGATGGTTCTTTGCCGCATTGTCGTTCAGTTCGAACAGTTTCGTCACTGGCGCGGTGAAGCGGTCGCGATATTGTGCATCGGCCTCGAATTTGACCGACGGGACATAGAAGAACTTCACGGCGTTGGCAGCGGGGCCGGCAAACGCGGCCGCCGGCAAGGCCATCGAAAGCGCGGCAACAAAAAGTGGCAGTTTCATGCGTGTCCCCGATTGTTCACTGACGGAAGCTATCAGTACCACGCATCTTGCCCGTCGGCTTTCTTGCGGTCCATGAAATCCTGCAACGCGTCCTCTGCTGGCAACTCAGGCGTTCAGCCAGACGTTCTGGAGATCCATCTCGAAGGTTTGGTGGACACCGTAGTTCTTCACCTTCTCGTTCATGTGGCTGAACAGCTTCTGCCAAAACGGCTGAATGATGACGCCCGAATCCTGCAGGATCTGCTCGATGTCCTTCATGACCTCGCGGCGCTTCTCGACGTCGATGAGCGAGAGAGCCTGCTTGAGCTTGGCATCGAAATCAGGGTTCGAGTAGCCGGTTTCGTTCCAGGCCTCGCCGGTGCGATAGCCGAGCGCCAACACCTGGACGCCAAGCGGGCGCATGTACCAGATGGTCATGGAATAAGGATATTTCGTCCAGTCGTTCCAGAAGGTCGAACCCGGCAGCACCGTGCGTTTCACTTTGATCCCGGCATCGCGCAACTGGCCGGCAATCGCGTCGCCGGTGTTCTTTTGCCAATCGTCCTCGACGGTGATCAGTTCATGCTCGAAGTCGGCCTGCCCGGCCTCCGCCATCAGCTTCTTGGCGCCCGCGGCGTCCCGGGTCTTCTTGGGCAGCGCGTAGTATTCCGGATGAATCGGGCTGACGTGGTGGTTTTCACCAACTGTCCCTCGCCCGGCGTAACCAAGTTCGAGCACCGCCTGGTTGTCGACGGCCATCTGGAGGGCGTTGCGGACCCGCTTGTCGTCATAGGGCTTGTTCGTGATGTTGGTGCGGGCGACGAGCGTGGTCGCTGTCGCGACCTCCGATTTTACCAGTCCCATCTTGTCGAGGATGTCTATGAAGTCGGCAGGCGTCTCGAAGTTGAGATCGATTTCGCCGGAGTCGAATGCGTTTACGGACGCATTGAAATCGGTTCCGTAGTCGATGAATTCGACGCCGTCGAGAAGCGCTTCACCGCCCCACCATTTGCCATTTTCGCGACGCTTGACGACCGCTTTCTGGCCGACCGCATACGACACCAGTTCGAATGGCCCGGTGCCAATCGGCTTCTCGATCGGATTGGCGCCGTCGGCGTCGAAGTTGCGATGGACCACCAGTGCCGGATAGTCGGTGAAGTTCGGAATCAGCGAGATGTCCGGTTCGTTCAGCTTCAGCTTCACCGTGTTGTCGTCGACCTTGGTGATCGCCCCTTCCCTGGCCTTGCCGGTCTTTGCATCGATCAGCGCACCGACGCGCGCGGCCATCGAATTGCCGGCTGCAGCCTTCTCGCACCAGCGCGTCAGATTGTAGACCACGTCTTCGGCGCTAAAAGCATCGCCGTTGTTCCAGGCGATGCCCTTGCGAACATGCAGCACGTATTCGGTGGCGTCGTCGTTGACCTCCCAGCTTTCGAGCAGAACCGGCTCGAAAGTGAACTGGCGGGTGTAGCGGACAAGCGGCTCCAGCCAGCAGCGTGAAATGTTCGCGAGTTCCACCCAGTCGTAGGTGCGCGGATCCTTTTGTGCCTTCACCGACATCGAAACGTGGAGCGTGCCGCCTTTCTTCGGCTCTTCAGCCAAAGCCCGCTGCGGCACGGCAAGACCGATCATGCCGTAGGCAAAGGCCGTCGATGCGCCGAAGGCGCTTGCCAGAGCCAGAAACTCGCGTCGGTCGACACGACCTGCACGAGCCTCGCTGGCCATCGCTTCGATGGCGCTCGGTACGCGATCGCCGTTGCTTCTGAAGAGTGTCATTTTTTCCTCCGTTATGGTTCCCATCGGGTCTTCGCCCGTTATCAACTAACGCTGTCCGGCAGTTTCTCCTCGCGCCGCGCAATCAAATCTTTGAGACCATCGGCGATGCCCTCATCGAGCTTCGGCTCCTCGTAATCGGCGAGCATGTTGCGCGCTTTCTCGCGGCCGCGGGTGTCGTGGTCCTTTGCTCCTTCCGCCTTCCACTGTTCGAACGAATTGAAGTCCATGATGCTCGGTATGAAGAAGGCGGACTCGAAATGTTCGAGCGTGTGCTGGGTGCCGAGGAAATGGCCCTGCGGTCCGACCTCGCGGATAGCCGCCATAGCCTCCTTGAAATCGTCGAATGGCAGCCCGCCAGCATATTTGTACCAGCTGACAAGCTGCTCGCAGTCGGTGGCAAATTTCGAATAGCCGCAGGTCAGGCCGGCCTCGAGCCAACCGGCGGAGTGCCAGATGTAGTTGGCGCCGGCAAGGATGGCGGCATGCATCAGCATGTTCGCCTCGTAGCCCGCCTGGGCGTCGTTCAGCTTCGAGCCGACATGGAAACCGGACGTGCGCCACGGCAGCCGATACTTCCGCGCCAGCGCGCCCATGAGATACATCATCTGGGCCGCCTCCGGCGTGCCGCCCATGGGAGCGCCGGTTTTCATGTCGACCGTCACCATGAACTGTCCGTAGATCTGCGGCGAACCCGGACGCAACAGCTGTGTGAACGCGACGCCCGCCAGCGCTTCGGCGTTGACCTGCGCGACCGCACCGACGGCAGAGGCCGAAGTCGAGGCGCCGCAAAGGGCGAAGGGCGCGAGAATCAGCGGCTGGTTGTGGCGCGCATAGACTTTCATCGCGTCCAGCATGGTGGCATCCCAGACCAGCGGCGAATTGCAGTTGGTGATCGCCACCAGCACCGGGTTGTCGCGGACATAGTCCTCGCCGAACACGATGCCCGCCATCGCCATCGTGTCTTCGGCCCGATCCCTGGACGTCACGATGCCCATGAACGGCTTGTCGGAGTGCTTCAGCGCCGAATGGATGATGTGGAGGTGACGCTTCGGCACTGGAATTTCCATCGGCTCGCAGATGATCGAGCTCGACGAGTGCAGCGCCGGCGCCATGTAGGCGAGCTTGTGGAAATTGTGGAGGTCGGCGAGTGTGCCGTAGCGCCTGTTGTTGTCGAGGTCGCGCACGTATGGCGCGCCATACATCGGCACGAAGATGGAGTTGTTGCCGCCCACACGTACCGAACGCTGGGGATTCCTCGCATTGAGCGTAAATTCCGACGGGACCTTCGAGATGAGCTCCATGAGCAGGGCGCGGTCGATGCGGACCCTTGTCTCCGAGACATCGGCGCCCGCCGCCTTCCACATTGCGATCGCCTCGTCGTCGCGGAACTCGCATCCCACCTCTTCGAGGATCGAGAGCGATTCCTGGTGGATCAGTTCCACCGCCTCGTCCGGAACCATCTGATACACCGGAATCTTGCGGACCAGGGTCGGAAATGACGCAACGGGTGCGCCTCGCAGCGCCTTGCGCCCCAGGCGGCCACCCGCGCGACGATTGGTATGTTCGCTCACTTCAACGGCCGGTGCGTTCATGGAGGCTCCATCTTCCTGTCTCGACCAATCTAGCCAGACAAAATGCAGCTGTGACGCTGGAAAATCCTGATCTCTTGTATAAGGTCAGCTTATGCGAAGCTTGCGCCACCTGCTGCCGTCGGCGGGCAGCCTGATCGTTTTCGAGGCCGCCGGGCGGCTGTCGAGCTTTACCGCCGCCGGACGGGAGCTCGGCATGACGCAGGCTGCCGTGTCCTATGCGATCCGCGGGCTCGAAGAACAGCTCGGCGCCAAACTCTTCCAGCGCCGCCACCGGCAAGTCAGCCTTACCGAGGCCGGCGACCGCTTCCATGCCGACGTCTCGCTCGGCCTGTCGCACATTCGCAAGTCGGCGGAGGATCTGCGCCAGATCGCCGTCGGCGCGCATGTGACGCTCGCCGCCTCGACCGCCTTCGCCTCATTCTGGATGATGCCGCGCCTGCAGCAGTTTCGCGACGAATTGCCGGGCATCGACCTGCGCATCCAGACCGCCGACCGCGATCTCGACATCATCGCCGAGGACATCCCGCTCGGCGTCCGCGGCGGCGAGCCCAGGGAATGGCCGGATTATCATTCCCTGCCGCTGGCCGATGAAGTGATATTCCCCGTCGCCGGCGCGAGTTATGTGGCCCGGTTCGGGCTGCCGGAGCGTGTCGCGGACCTTCAATCGCACCGCCTCATCCATCTCGAAGAGCCGTTTCGCGAGGCCGCGAGCTGGGACGAGTGGTTCGCCTCGGCCGGTGTCGACATCGCCGATGCCGGACGTGGCTTGCGCATCAACGACTATGCGCTGGTGATCCAGGCAGTCATGGAAGGGCAAGGCATCGCGCTCGGCTGGGGTCACCTCGCCGAGCGGCTGCTGGCATCAGGGCTGCTGGTGCGCGTCACCGGCCACACGATGACGACCGGCAAGGGCTTTCATGTCATCTGGTCGAGGAACCGCGAGCTCAGCGACAACGCCCGCAAGGTACGGGACTGGCTGGCGGCGCAAGCATGAGGCTATCCCATCAATGCCCCGGTCAAACCGTCACGACAATCTTGCCGAATTGTTCGTTCGCTTCGAGATAACGATGCGCCTCGACGATCTGGTCGAACGGAAAGGTTCTGGCGATTGCCGGCTTCAGCGAACCCGAGCTTAGTCCGTCAAGGATGAACGCCTTGGCGGCCTGCAGCCGGACCGGATCGCGCACGATCTCATGCATGAGATAACCGCGCAGCGTCAGTGTCTTCGCCAGCACTGCAGGTAGCGGAAAGGGTGTCGGGTCGAGGCTCAAGCCGCCATATTCGATGAGAATGCCACCCGCTGCCATCACTGCCGTCAGAGGCTCGAAAATCGGACCGCCGACGGCGTCGAACACCACGCGCACGCCGTCCGGGCCGGCGATTTGCTTCAGCCTGGCCTCCAGATCTTCTTCCGCCGAAGCGATGACGTGGGCCGCGCCGAATGCAACCAAAGCCCGCTTCTTGGCAGACGTCCGTGTGACCGCGATCGGGGTCGCGCCAACCAGGTTGGCGATCTGGATCGCCGCAAGTCCGACACTGCTCGAGGCCGCAGTGATAACAACAAAGTCGTCCCGGCCAAGTTGGGCAATGTCGATCAGCGCACCATAGGCCGTGAGATATTGCATCCACGCGGCGGCGGCCTCTTCCCAGCTCAGCGCCGGCGGGTGCTTGACGACGAGCTCGGCGGGGTATGTGGCAATCTCACCATAGGCAGGCCAGCGGACCATCGACAATGGCGGCACGATGCTGACGGCATCGCCCGGCGCAAAACCGCTCACGCCTTGGCCGACCACCTCGACGATCCCCGCCGCCTCAAGCCCAAGACCCGAAGGTAAGGGCGCGGTCTGGATGTATCTGCCTGAACGGAGCAGCGCCTCGGCCCGGTTGAGACCCAACGCCTTGACACGGATCTGGACCTCGCCTCGCCCGGGCGCAGGCATGTCGACATTCTCGATGCGCAGAACCTCGGGACCACCAAGCTCATGAAAACGAACGACACGCGCCATCGGTCACAACTCCAAAATATTTGAACTGAATCAGCTATGCCAGCGGCGATCAGGCGGATAAATAGCCGCTTGAGTAGATCAGCAGAAACTGTAGGTTTTGAATATGGATCGCCTTACGAGCATGGCCGTGTTCGTCAAAGCCGTCGACCTTGGCTCGTTCGCGGCCGCGGCGGCCGCTCTCGATCTGTCCGGGCCGATGGTCGGCAAACATGTCCGGTTTCTCGAGGAGCGCCTGAGCGTGCGCCTCATCAACCGGACCACACGCCGCCAAAGCCTGACGGATTTCGGGCGCGCCTATTACGAACGCTGCCGGCTGGTGCTTGCCGAAGCGGAGGCCGCGGATGCACTCGCCGCCGACCAGCTTGCCGAACCGCGCGGAAAGCTGCGCGTGCTCATGCCGGTGCATTTCGGCCGGCGCTGCGTTGCCCCGATCCTGTTCGGGCTTGCGCAGCAATATCCGGCGCTGGAACTTGATCTGTCGTTCAGCGACACCCTCGCCGACCTCGCCGAGGACGGCTGCGATCTTGCCATTAGAACGGGCGACCTGGAGGACCAGGCCGAGGCAATGGCGCGTCGCATCGCGCGCCAGCACATGGTCGTCTGCGCGTCGCCGTCCTATCTCGACCGGCACGGCCAGCCGCAGGAAATAGATGACCTGGGCCGCCATCACGCGATCATCTACCGCCGTTCCGGGCGCGCCGTTCAGCCGTGGCTGTTTCCGCGCAACGGCCAGCCCGCGATGGAGATCCGGCCCGTCAGCAGATTGCGGCTCGACGATCTCGATGCCATTGCCGATGCCGCGGCCGCTGGCATGGGGCTCGCCTGGCTGCCGTACTGGCTGGTTCGCCGGCGCATCCAGGCAGGCGCGCTTGTCCTGCTATTGCCGGAACAATCCCGGTTTCTCTACGACGTTCATGCCCTTTGGTTGCAGACGCCTCATCTGCCGATGAAAGTCCGCCTTGCCGTCGATGCACTGGCGGCAGCGCTGCCCAAGCTCCTGAGTTGAAGGCACGCTCGCGGTCAGCTGCGCGGATTTCCTCGAGAACGACCCGACGATTGAACAATAATCTATATGGTAAGATTTCGAATATACAGGAGGTAAACCAGAACAACTGTTAGCGATATTGAAATAATCGTCCAATAGTGAACAAAATTACTCTTGCAATACGACTTTTTCGACGCTGTATCCATCGAGCGAACTTTACCATTAAGTAATCTAGGATGACGTCCAAATGTCGCCTCCAACGGCCATTCGCTTCAGATTTTGGCCTTCGCCCGACTAAATCCACTAAGTCAATTGGGGGCCAAGCCCATTCACTTCAACAATTTTCCTATCTCTACATCGTGGCGGGACAGCACCCCCCTCTGGCCTGCCGGCCATCTCCCCCGCAAGGGGGGAGATTGGCGGTTCATGCGTCCCGCCAACCTTTGAGACATTGGAGACTGGCGGAGGCCGAGGCGACATCCGATCTCCCCCCTTGCGGGGGAGATGGCCGGCAGGCCAGAGGGGGGTGGGACGGAGCGCAACGGAGCAGTCTCCCTGCCTTGCAACAATCAACGCTATTCTCCCCCTCCCGCATCGGCCACGAATCCGCCTATAGTGCTGCCATGCCCATCCGCCAGCTTTCCGAAACGATGATCAACCAGATCGCCGCCGGCGAAGTCATCGAGCGTCCGGCAAGCGTGGTCAAGGAACTGGTCGAGAACGCGCTCGATGCCGGCGCTACCAGAGTCGAGATCGTCACCGCCGGCGGCGGGCTGAACCTGATCCGCGTCAGCGATGACGGCTCGGGCATTCCGGAAAAGGAACTGGCGCTGGCGATCGCGCGCCATTGCACCTCCAAGCTCGCCGACGACATTCACGACATCCGCTCGCTCGGCTTTCGCGGCGAGGCCTTGCCTTCGATCGGCTCGGTGGCGCGGCTGTCGATCCGCTCGCGCACCGTGTCCAGTGACAACGCCGCCGAGATCGGCATCGACGGCGGTCGCGTCTCCGCCGTCAGGCCGGCCGCCGCCAATCGCGGCACCACGGTCGAGGTGCACGACCTGTTCTTCGCCACGCCGGCGCGGCTCAAATTCATGAAGGGCGAGCGCGCCGAAAGCTCGGCCATCGGCGACGTGGTCAAGCGCATCGCCATCGCCTTCCCCGCCGTGCGCTTCACTCTGGCCGGCCCGGACCGCTCGACGCTGGAACTGCCGGCGACCGACGACAGCCCGGAAGGCCGGCTGCGCCGGGTGGCACAGGTGATGGGCGCCGACTTTCCGGACAATGCGATCGCCATCGACGCGATGCGGGACGGCGTGCACCTCGCCGGCCATGTCTCGGTCCCCTCCTTCACCCGCGCCAACGCGCTACAGCAATACGCCTATGTCAACGGCCGCCCGGTGCGTGACAAATTGATCGCCGGCGCCATTCGCGGCGCCTTCGCCGACGTGCTGCCGCGCGACCGCCATGCCGTCACCGTGCTATTCCTGACGCTCGATCCGGCGATCGTCGACGTCAACGTCCACCCGGCCAAGGCAGACGTGCGCTTCCGCGACCCGGGGCTGGTGCGCGGGCTGATCGTCGGCGCCATCCGTGAAGCACTGGCCCATGCCGGCATCCGCGCCGCCACCACGGGGGCCGCCGGCATGATGGCGGCGTTCCGGCCAGGCGCGGCATCCTATGCGCATGGCGGGCCGGCCAACGGTCACCGCAGTTACGAGGCCGCCTATCGGGCCTCAGGCTTTGCCGGGTTCGATCCGGCCCGTTCGCCGCAGCGGCCGCTCGCTATGGGCGGCGGCTTGGGCGAGGACGAGCAGGCGGCGTTCGATGCCGGGCCGCTGCACAGTGCCGACGCGCGCGCCGGACAGGACCAGGCGGCAGAGACGCTGCTCGGCACGGCATTGGGCGCGGCGCGCGCACAAGTGCATGAGAACTACATCGTCGCCCAGACTAGGGATTCGCTCGTCATCGTCGACCAGCATGCGGCGCATGAGCGGCTGGTCTATGAGGCCTTGAAAAATGCGCTGCACTCACGCGCGGTGCCGTCACAGATGTTGCTGCTGCCCGAAATCGTCGATCTGTCGGAGGAAGATGCCGAGCGGCTCGCCATGCACTCCGAGACGCTGGCCCGCTTCGGCCTCGGCATCGAGCGCTTCGGCCCCGGTGCCGTCGCGGTGCGCGAGACGCCGTCGATGCTTGGTGAGACCAACGTCCAGCAGCTGGTGCGCGACCTCGCCGACGAGATCGCCGACAACGATACGGTCGACACGCTGAAGGAGCGGCTGGACAAAATAGCCGCGACCATGGCCTGCCACGGCTCGGTGCGTTCCGGCCGTCTGCTTAAGCCCGAAGAGATGAACGCGCTGCTGCGCCAGATGGAGGCGACGCCCGGCTCCGGCACCTGCAACCACGGCCGCCCCACCTACATCGAGCTCAAGCTGTCGGATATCGAGAGGCTGTTCGGCAGGCGGTAAGCCTTACCCTGCGCAATGCCAAGCGGGCATCCGCTCAGTTCACCAATTTATGATACTTTTTGGTTTTAGGAGAGAAAGCATAGTCCATGCTATAGCCGGCGCCGCCGCCGCGAAAGCTTACAGAAATAATCTCGACGGTTTTTTCCGTGTGTTTTTGAACGTTCATATAGATTGGTGTCATCAGCATACCCGCGTCGCAATCTTCGTCATCGAAAACGATCTCTTGAACGACTTTCTTGCTGCGCTTGCTGATGACTAGCAACTTTTCCATGCAAATGCCGGCGTCGGTTTTCGCGTAGATTCCCGCAAATCTATCGGTGGCGGTCTGCGCCCAGAACGGGATCTCAACGGTTCCATCAATCTTCCCGTCGCCGGTATCGTCCAGGCTCGCAACTTTCTTGAGCGTAACGGGATGTTTGTCCGCACCCTTGCTCCATGCCCCCGTTGCACCGCTTTCACCAATGTCCAGAGAAAATGGGCATCCAGTAGTGTCGACGGGCGTTTTCGATCCCATGACCAGGACCCGGTCGAATTCCTTGTCGTCCGCAACCTCGCAAAGGGACACGCTGGTGCCGTTGATCTTGCCGTACACGGCTATCGGGCTTTGCTTCGCGTCGTAGAAATAGCTCCCCTCGACCGTAATCCCGCTGCCGAAACTGTCATTCCTCTGCAGCGACAGATGGACTGGGTTAGGCCCAATGAAACCTTCGTAATTTTCGACCTGATACCAACCCGCGGCGGCTTTTTGGCTGAGCAGCAGCAAGAAAAACACTGCGGAGATAAACTGCATTCCCATGTCGACCCTTACTGCGCTTCGCCAACGCGATCAACATAGACACCCGCCTGGCTCGTGTCTGCATCGCAATGGCCGTCAGTAGCCGGTTTGAGTCGGCAAAAGGCCTCAACCATCTGATTCATCTCTTCAAATTCACCACGATGACGCCACCAAGCGCCAGCGCGCCGCCGATGATGCCGAGCACTGTCGGCACTTCGCCCAGCCAGAAGAAGCCGATCAGCGTCGCGACCGGCGAGACCAGGTAGAGGAAATTGGAAGCGCGCGCGGCGGGCAGCCGGGAAAGTGCTGTTGCCCACGCGGCATAGGCGATGAGGCTGGGCACGATGCCAAGAAAGATGACCGCGCCGAGCCCGGCGGTGTCGGCGACCGCCGCCTGCGCCAGACCGCTCGGCAGGAAGGGCGACAGGCAGAGCGCGCCAAGCACCATGTTCGAGGCAGAGATCGTCAGCGGGTGGTGGCGGCCAAACAGCGGCTTCTGGACGATGGTGTTGACGGCCGAGCACAATGCCGAGCCGAGGACAAGCAGCGCACCACTGTTGAAATGGAGCCCTTGCCCCTCGCCCATGGCGATGATGCCGATACCGGCGAAGGACAGGAATGTGCCGGCCCAGGCCAGGCCCGAGAAGCGTTCGCCGAGCAGCGCCATGGCCATGATGGCGGTGAAGATCGGACTGACATTGATGATGAAGCCGGCGGCACCGGCCGAAACGGTCAGTTCACCGAAATTGAGCATCACCGTGTACAGCGCGACGAAGACGGCGCCACCGAAGACAAAGCGCCAGAGTTCATCGAGCCTGGGCAGTGCCGGCCGCTTGACAGCGAGAAAGATCGCCGCCGGAACCGCGGCGATGGCAAAGCGCAGCGCGCCAAGTTCCAGCGGCCCGAAAGCGGCAAGGCCGGCGCGGATCGCCGGAAAGGCCGAGGCCCAGCCGACCACCGTCAGCGCCACCGCGATGGCAGCCGCGGCATCCATGCGCTGTGTCGTATTCAACGTGCCGGTGTAAGCGCTCATCTGGGTGTCCTCGCGATCCAATGCCATGAAGTAGAGAAACGCTATTGCGGGTCGGTTGACAAACGAACAAATCGAGGATCACCTGTGACTATGGATCACAGCTTAGACCCGATGCTGCCGCTCGAAACGCTGCGCGCCTTCGACGCCGCGGCTCGGACCGGCAGCTTTTCGGCTGCGGCCGAGAAGCTCAATATCACCCATGGCGCCGTCAGCCGGCAGATCGCCAAGCTCGAGGGTTGGCTCGGGCTGAAAGTCTTCGACCGCGGCGCGCGCGGCGTCTCGCTGACCGTCGAAGGCAACCGCCTGCATCTGCGCACCACCGAAGCCTTCGCCCTGATCGCCAGCAATTCGGATCGCTGGGTTGAGCCGCGCGGCACGGCGGTGGTGCGGCTGACCTCGATCCCCTCGGTCAGCGGGCTGTGGCTGATGCCGCGCATGGCGGCGCTGGAGAATCACCCGTCCAAGCTGCGGATCATGCTCGACGTCGACATCCGCCAGGGCGATCTTGCCGACGAAGGCATCGACCTGTCGATCCGCTGCGGGCGCGGCCGCATTCCGGGCCGGATCTCGGTGCAGCTTTTCGAAGAATATGTGTTCCCGGTCGCCTCGCCGGAATTGGCCAGGGAGATCGGCCGCGGAGATCCTGCCCGGCTGCTCGAATTTCCGGTGATCAACGATTCCGACGCTTCGGCCTGGCGCGCCTGGTTTGCGGCGCAGGAGATGGACTATCGGCCGCGGCCGCACGACCGCCGTTTCGAGGACTACAACCTCGTGCTCGACGCCGCCGCGCACGGGCTCGGCATTGCGCTGGCACGTCCGCCGTTGACGGTGGACCAATTGAAGTCGGGCCGCATCGTCGCCGTCGACGAACGCAGCGTTCTCAGCCCGATATCCTACTGGCTCGACCGGCCGCTGGGGCGGCCGCGCGCAGCCGCCGCCGAGCTCGCCCGGCGCATCGCCGTCCAGGCAGGGCTGCCAGCGGAGAAGATCGAGCAGTTTATCACGGCCGAGGAAGGAGATGCCTAAGACGCGTCGCGTTCGACCGGCATCATGCGACGTGCTTCAGGTTCTTGTGTTTATGCATGTCGCGCAAAACCGCCGCACACTTTGCGCGACATGCATTGGCATTCGCTTTGCCGGCTTGTTTGAGCAAGTGTCACCAGAAACAGAACCAGGCAAGGCCAACCAAGCTTGACCTCGCCGCAATTTGTGGCGATGACATCGTCATGAATTTCGGCACCACCCCATGATGAACCGTTTCGAAGGTCCCGGCGGCAAGGAAGCCCGCATCCGCTATCTCGATGGCGACTTCCAGGTGACCAGCCCCGGCGCCTTCGTGCGCTGCGCGGTGACCGGCGAGAGCATCCCGCTCGACGAGCTCAAATACTGGAGTGTCGCCAGGCAGGAACCCTATGTGAATGCCGCCGCCTCGCTGCGCCGCGAGATCGAAGCGCATCCGGAACTGCGCCGCCGACGCTGGTCTAGCGCAGATGGGGAGTCGCCCCGTTGCGATCCTGCGCCCTCTGCCCCCCGGGTCAGGCCGGCAACACCGAAACTTTAGAGCCTATCTTGAAATAAAAAACCCGCCTCAGGCTCGAAGGCGGGTCACCGGCGAATCATCACCATACCGAAGTCAGTAGCATAGCTGCCGGCACAAAGCAAGAACAAAATACGCTCGACCGGCGGAAAGCTGCAAATTCCAGTCCTACACCGCCTCGGTGCTCAAGCTGCTGATCGACCCCTCAGCCTGCGCTGCCGCCAGGCATCCAGCGTCTCGTCGATAATGCGCTGCGGCACGTGGTCAAGCTCGAACACAGTGTCGATCTTCAGCACATCGAGCCCGTCGAGGAATTCTGGCGGTGCTGCGCCGTGACGCAGGCGGGCAGCGTCCTTGGCGGTGGTAATGAGGCCAAGCCCGGCTTTACGTGCTGTCGCCGCCAATTCGGCAAGCTCGTCCGCACTGTAGAAATGATGGTCTGGAAATGGTCGGGTCAGCGCAAGCTCGCCCCCGGCCTCGCTTACGGTGTCGAAAAACCTGTCGGGATGACCGATGCCGGCGAACGCCAGGAACCGCCTGCCGGCCAGCGTCACCTTGCTGCTCGGCACGGTATGCGCCTCGAAGATCGGCCTGCCGGCGCGCGCTGCCTGGCGCACAACCGTATCGGCCGCTGTGCCCTCGCCCATTTTCAGCAAGGCGCTGGTGAAGACCAATTGGTCGACGATGTTTGCCCGCAGCGGCCCACCGGGGATGACGCGGCCATTGCCGATGCCATGGCGCGCGTCGACGACGACGAGCGCATAGTCGATGTGGATGCGCGCGCTCTGAAAACCGTCATCCATGATCAGGAAATCGCAGCCGAGCTTCTCCAGCAGAAGCCTGGCGCCGGCGGCCCGATTCGGCGTCACCGCGACCGGCGCGTGTTCGGCCAGAAGCAGCGGCTCGTCGCCGACATGCTTGGCGGCGTCGTGGTGCGGATCGACGATATGCGGCTGCGCGAAGGAGCCGCCATGGCCGCGTGACAGGAAACCCGGATTGAGCTGCATGCGCCGGGCCTGCTCGGCCAATGCGATGGCCACCGGCGTCTTGCCGGTGCCGCCGACGGTGAAGTTGCCGACGCAGAGCACCGGCGCCTCGACCTTTTCGCGCGGTGCATGCCGCATGCGGCGACCGGCGACAAGCGCATAGATGGCGGAGAGCGGCGACAGCGCCGTGACCCGCCAGTCGGGCTCTTCCCACCAGAAGGGCGGCGCTTCCGAGGTCACGTCAGCGCCCGTTCGCGCCCTTCAGGCGCGACTTGACGACCAGCGGCTGGATATAGGGCTCGAGCGACCTGAGCGTATGTGCCAGCGCACCGCGCATCTCGTCGACGGTCGCCGCGCCCGCCGCCATCATCTCATGGCGGGCCGCCTCGTTGGTCAAAAGGAAATTGACGGCGCCGGCCAGCATATCGCGGTCGCGCACCAGCTTAGCGCCGCCGCTATCGAGCAGGCGCTGATAGGCCTCGCGAAAATTCTGGACATTGCGGCCGGCAAGCACCGCCGTCTCCAGCATGGCCGGTTCCAGCGGGTTCTGACCGCCCTCGGAAGTCAGCGAACGGCCGACAAAGGCGATTTCCGTCAGTCTCAGATAAAGCCCCATTTCGCCGATCGTGTCGCCGAGCAGTATATCGGTGTCGGCAGTGATCCTGTCGCCCTTGCTGCGCTGCGCCAGCTTCAGGCCCATGCCGGAAATCTGGGCGGCCAGCTGCCCGGCGCGATCGGGATGGCGCGGCACGATGATCGTCAAAAGCCCGTGGTGGCGCTTGTGCAGCATCGCATGAACTTCGGCGGCGACCGCCTCTTCGCCATCATGGGTCGAGATCGCCGCCCAGGTCGGGCGACCGCCGATCTGGCGTTTCAGCGCCGCCAGTGCTCGCTCGTCGGCCGGCGGCGGCGCGGTGTCGACCTTGAGATTGCCGGACACGGTGACCGGCCGGGCGCCGAGCGAAAGGAAGCGCTCGCCATCGAGATCCGATTGGGCAACGACATGGGCGAGATTTTCGAACAATGCTTCGGCAATGTTGGCGCGCTTCTTCCAGGATTTGAAAGAGCGGTCGGACAGCCTGCCGTTGACCAGAACCTGCGGCACGCGGCGGGCGCCGAGTTCCAGGATGGTCATCGGCCAGATCTCCGATTCGGCGATGATCGCCAGGTCCGGCTGCCAATGGTCGAGGAAGCGGCTGACCGCCGGCTTGAGGTCGAGCGGCACATATTGGTGGATGATGCGGTCGCCCAGCCGTTCTTCGGCGACCTGCGCCGAGGTGACGGTGCCTGTGGTCAGCACGATGTTGACGCCGTAATCGAGAATGCTCTCGACCAGCGGCACGACGGCGATGGTCTCGCCGACGCTGGCTGCATGGATCCAGATCACCGGGCCTTCGGGGCGCTCGCGTCCGGCGACGCCGTAGCGTTCACGCCGGCGAATGCGGTCCTCCTTGCCTCTGGATGTGCGCCAGGCGACGTAAGGTCCGACCAGCGGGTAAGCGGCGGCGCCGGCGAAACGGTATGCCGTCAGGAAGGCGCGCGCCCAGCGCATACTCATTTCGAACCGTCCACAAGGCGATAGGCCTCGGCAGTCGCGGCATTGAGCGAGGCCGTGACCTCCTGGCGCTTGCGTTCCATTTCCGCGGCGTCGGCGTTGGCCGGCACGAAGACAGGCGTGCCGACGACGATCGAGGAGCGGCCGAAGGGCAAGTTGATCGTCGTCTTGTCCCAGCTGCCCTCGATCACCTTGCGGCGGCTGGTGGCTATCGCGGCAGGCAGGATCGGCCGGCCGGACAGCCGCGCCAGGAGGACGACACCGAGCCCCGCATCGCGCGGCGTGCCGTGGGGAATATCAGCAATCATGGCGACATTCTTACCGGTGGCGAGCGACTTTTTGAGGGCGATGAGCGCCTTGGCCCCGCCCTTGTCGAGATGCCTTGCGCTTTCACGCCCGCCAGAGCCGCGCACCGCCTCGATGCCGAATTTCTCGACCATCAGCGCGTTGAGCTCGGCATCGGCGCTGCGCGACACCATGGCAACCAGCGGCCGTCCCTTGGGATAATAGGCCGGGGTCAGCAAATGCTGGCCGTGCCAAAGCGCGATGATGCCAGGCTCGAGCTGCGCATAGGCGCCGCCGGAAAACTTGGCCGATCCGTCGACCATGCGGTTGGTCAAGCGGACAAGGCGGACGAAATACGCAAACAGCGCGGCAAGCGCATTCTTGACGAATCGCGACTGCGCCAGCGGTTCGCGGATCTTGCGCCAGAACGTCTTCGGCTTGCGACGTCTGACCGCCGACCGCGGGGCTGAACGCTTGACCGCTTCATGGTTCATCGATGTCAACCGACAGCCTTGTTTTCGGGGTCGAGCAGGCGGTGCAGGTGAACGACGAAATAGCGCATATGGGCATTGTCGACACTAGCTTGCGCCTTGGCCTTCCAGACGGCGTGCGCCGATTGGTAGTCCGGATAAATGCCGACGATGTCGAGCGCGTCGAGATCGCGGAATTCGGTGCCGCCCAGCTTCTTGAGTTCGCCGCCGAACACCAGGTGCAAAAGCTGTTTCTTTCCGTCTTCAGCGGCCATGTCGATCCTTCACATATCGTGAGTTTGGGACAGGTCTAGACCAAAGCCGCCGACTTTGGAACTATTGATAATGTTCAATTGTCCAGCCCGGCGATGACGCCGGCGAGCACGGCGAGGAGTTCGCCGCTGCCGGCGGCGAGCGGTCCGTGACGGATCACTTCGCCGGCATAGAGCGGCGCGCGGCCGTGCCGATCGAGCACGGCGCCGCCTGCCTCGCGCAGGATGAGATCGGCCGCGGCGATGTCCCAGTCATGCGCGTTGGCCTTGACGAAGGTGGCATCGAGCTGGCCGCCGGCGATCATGGCCAGCCGGTAGGCGAGCGACGGAATATAGGGCACCCGCTTCAGCCGTTTGTGCCATTTCGCCGGCAGCAGGTCGATCATCGGCTTCGGTCCGGCGATTTCGGCCGTTTCCGCCGGCGGACGCACGCTGATGCGCTTGCCATTCAGGAACGCGCCCTCGCCGGGCAGCGCCCAATAGATTTCGCCCTTCGCCGGGCAGTCGAGCACGCCGGCAAGCGTGCGGCCGTTCTCGACCACCGCGACGCTGACGCACCATGTGGGCAAGCCCTCGAGGAAGCCGCGCGTGCCGTCGATCGGATCGACGACGAAGGTGCGGCGCGCGATAAGCCTTACCGGGTCGTCGACGGTTTCCTCGGACAGCCAGCCATAGTCCGGCCGGGCCGCCAGCAAGGTTTCGCGCAGATATTTGTCGGCGGCGTGATCGGCTTCGCTGACCGGCGAGGTGCCGCCCTTCATCCACACCTGCGGATTGTTGTTGAAGTACTGCATGGCGATGAGCCCTGCCTCGCGGGCAGCGTCGAGCAGCAGCTGCAGGTCTTCAGTAGCGCCGGCCGAGACGGCCGGATCAAGCTCCGGCAAGGGTCATTCCTTCGATCAAAAGCGTGGGCGCGGCAGTGCCGAAATTGCGGTCGAGATCGCTCGCCGGAACCATGTTGAGGAACATGGTTTTCAAATTGGAGGCGATGGTCACCTCGGCGACGGGATAGGCCAGCTCGCCGTTATCGATCCAGAAGCCGGAAGCGCCGCGGCTATATTCGCCCGTCACCATGTCGACGCCCTGGCCGAACACTTCGGTGACGTAGAAGCCGGTCTTGAGCGACTTGATCAGCTCTTCCGGCGTCCGTTCGCCAGGCTCGATTGCAAGATTGGTCGATGACGGGGAGACCGACGAGCCGTTGCGCGAGCCGCGCCCATTGGTGACGAGGCCGAGTTCCCGCGCTGCGGAAGTCGACAGGAACCAGTGGTTGAGCACGCCCTTGTCGACCATGAACAGTTTTTCGCCCTCGACGCCTTCGCCGTCGAACGGGCGCGAGGCCTGGCCGCGGCGCCGGAGCGGCTCGTCGGTGACGGTAATTGCGGCCGAAGCCACCTTCTTGCCCATCATGTCGCGCAGAAAGCTGGTCTTGCGTGCCACCGCGGCGCCATTGATGGCACCAGCGAGATGGCCGGCAATGCCGCGCGCCACGCGCGGATCGAACACCACGTCGACCGGCCCGGTCGCAGCCTTGCGCGCGCCAATACGGCGTACGGCGCGCTCGCCGGCCTTGCGGCCGATGTCTTCCGGCGCGTCGAGATCGGAAAAATGCTGGCGCGAGGAGAATTCGTAATCGCGCTCCATGCCGGTGCCCTCGCCGGCGATCACGCTGGTCGAGCGCGAAAAGCGCGACGCGACATAATGGCCGACAAACCCATGCGAAGTGGCGAGCACGAGGCCGCCCAGCCCGGCACTGGCGCTACTGCCGGCCGAATTGGTGACGCCCTTGACGGCAAGCGCCGCCGCCTCGGCGGCAAGGGCTGCTTCCTTCAACTGGTCGGCCGATACCTGAGTGGCGTCGAAGAGATCGAGGTCGCGCGGCGTCTTGACCAGCAAGGCCGGATCGGCGAGACCCTGATAGGGATCTTCGGGCGACACTTTGGCCATGGCGACGGCACGCTCGGCCAGCATATTGGGGTCGGATGCCGCCGTTGCCGAAACGCTCGCTACCCGCTTGCCGACGAAGACACGCAGCGAGACGTCTTCGCTCTCGGACGCCTCTGTGCCTTCGACCTTGCCGAGCCGCACCGACACGCCGGTCGAACGGCCGCGCACCGCAACCGCATCGGCGGCATCGGCGCCGGCCCGTTTGGCAGCCTCGACCAGGGCTGCGACGCGATCGGTCAGTTTCGCTGCGTCGAGCGTATCGGTCATGCGCATGATCCTGTTATTTCCGGCCGGCTGAAGGGCAGCCGTCGATGCACCATCTATTGTCCCGGCGCGGCTTCTGCAATGGGAGAAGCGGACAATCAGGGGGCATCCAGCCCAGGTCGGCGCGACTCCTGATCGCAACCCGACGGCGAAATGTTCGATCGATCAGGCGCGGAAGCGATCAGCCGAAAACGCCGCGAGACGCGCTGGATCGCCGGGACCAATGATCAGCTCGGCGACCAGGCGCACGGTGATCGGCGCGAGTGTCAGGCCGAGATGACCATGACCGAAGGCATGGATCACCCTGGAGCTGCCGCGCGACGGACCGATGACGGGCCGGGAATCGGTGACATTCATCGAGTCCGGGAAGTACAGACCGCTGGCCCCGGTCGCGGGCAGGCCGGGCTCCAGCGCAGCCACCGCTTCCGGCATCAGAACCTCTTGATGGACGCCAAACCCGGCGCGCAGCGCCCTGCCCCCAGCGGCCTTGGCGAAATCGCTCTCGCGACGATACAAGTAGAGACAGCCGTTGGAGCGCGGCAAGTCTGCCAGGTCAGCGTCCGCCACCACCTCCTCCCAGGCCGTCAGGGCCTCGGCCAGCAGACCGGCGAGCGCCAGCGCATTGGCGCGGGTGGCCGCCGGAAGCGATTGGCGCACGAATTGGAGGCATTGAAAGAGTGCCGCCGGAGCAGGCGATCTTCCTGCAGGTGTTCATGCCCACATTCTTCGTCGCCGCGGCGGAGACGCTGGCCACGCTGATACTGGGCTTCCCCCTCGCCTGCCTCATCGCCTCCGTGCCCAAGGGCCTCGCATGGTGATCCTGTTTCTCCTCCTGATCCTCGTTCCGGTTCCCTTGTCGTTCAACAGCGGCGCCTTCTTCATCTTTCCGCTGGAGGGGATTTCGACGCGCTGGTACGCGGTCGTGCTCGGCACCCAACGCTGGCAATCAGCGATCGGGAACAGCCTGATCGTTGCGTTCGGGACGACGCTGATCGCGACGACACTCGGCACGTTTGCAGCGATTGCGCTTTCCGACGAAAAGTTTCCCGGCCGCCGCATCGTCATGCCGCTGCTGCTGTCGCCGCTGATCGTGCCGGTGGTGATCACCGCCGTTGGCTCATAGCGTGTGCGGCAGTCAGCCTGTAGAGTTGGGATCGGCTGGATCCACCCACGGGCGGCCCAATCGTGTCACCATCGCCGCGTACCCGACAGCACCTGCCGCCCAAAGAAAGATGCCAAGCTCTTTGACGGCGTCTTCGGCGATGTCGACCGCCGAATCCGGGGTTGGAAACAGCTCTCCCAGCTGGTCGATGGCTGCTGACATCGCGAGTAGGAAGCCTGCGGCCACAAATACGATCGTGCCCTCGAATGTCTTCCGTCGCAGCCGAAAGAACCAGAACAACCCGGCGACGGCATAGGCAATCATGGGAACAATCTCTGGTATCGCAACAACGGGCAGCACGTCCTCATGGATCAACAACAGGTCATCGAGGCCCAAGACCAGGGTAAGGCCGCCGAGAAAAGTACAATCCAATCGGCGCGTGAGCCGACCAGCAAACAGGGTCGCAGCGCCGGTGCCGATCCATAATGAGGCACCTAGAGACGAAATCCACCCCGTATAGAAGCCGACGTCGGCGGCTGCAGATGGATCTCGATAGAAGATCGTAGCGTCCAGACCAAGAATTTGCGCGACGAACAGCGCGGCCAAGAGCATCACAACGTTAATCGCTGCGGCCGCAAGTATGACCAAGCGCCAGGACATTGTCCCTTCGCCGCCATGCTTTGCGTCCAGCGCGTTCTTGTCTGGCATTGTGCCCAGGCCCATTCTGAGTACGATGGCCGCTAGCTCCGCTGCGCCGCGAACTCCGCCAGCACTATGCCGGCCCACCATGATCGCGGCAACACACGGAACGGTTGCAGCGCTTCGCCCATGACCAGGTCGTCGTGGTGCAGTTCCTGGCCAGTGCCAACGGCCGCGCGAAAAGCTCTCCCCGGCAATCACCGCCGCCGGCACGCTGATGATGAGTCTGTCGATGCTCGTCGTCGCTAATCTTCTGGCCGACGGAGCCAGCGGCGCCTAGCCTGATATATAATTGGTCCAAATCTGACGCGTCGGTCAGCCCAACCTATCGTCAGGGACCAGCCACCGGCGTCCAGATCACGTCGTCGACCCTGAGCGCGCCGGTGGCGAGCATTACCAGCCGGTCGAAGCCGAGCGCCGCGCCGCTCGCCTGCGGCATGATGGCGAGCGCGGCGAGGAAATCCTCGTCGACCGGGTAGCGTTCGCCATAGACGCGCTGCTTCTCGTCCATCTCGGCGGCAAAGCGCCGGCGCTGCTCGGCCGGATCGGTCAATTCGCCAAAGGCGTTGGCGAGCTCGACGCCGCAGCAATAGAGCTCGAAGCGCTCGGCGGTGCGTGGATCGTCGGCGCTCGGCCGGGCCAATGCCGCCTCCGAGATCGGGTAGCCATAGAGGATTGTGGCACACCCCTGCCCCAGCGCCGGTTCGATTTTTTCGACCATCACCCGGCTGAACAGATCGGCCCAATTGTCGTCGGGCGCGGTCCGCAATTCGGCCTGGACCAGGGCGGCATGCAAGCCCTCGCGGTCGGTGCTGCCGTCGGCTGCTACCGTCGCCAGCAGATCGATGCCGGCATGGCGCATGAAGGCCTCGGCGACGCTCAACCGTTCCGGCTCGGCAAACGGGTCGGCCTCGCGGCCGCGGAAGCTAAGACGCTTTGCGCCCGCCCGTTCGGCGGCCAGCGCGACAAGCTCGGCGCAATCGCGCATCAGGCTCTCATAGGTCTCGCCGACCCGGTACCATTCGAGCATGGTGAACTCAGGATGGTGCAAGGGGCCGCACTCGCGGTTGCGCCACACAGCCCCGAGGCTGAAGATGCGCTCTTCGCCGGCGGCAAGCAGCTTCTTGCAGGCGAATTCCGGCGAGGTATGGAGATAGAGCGGCTGGCGCTGCCCGTCCGGCCCGATCGCCTCGGTGGCAAAGGCCGACAGGTGCGCTTCATTGCCGGGCGACACCTGCAGGGCCGATGTCTCCACCTCGACGAAGTCGCGGCGGGCGAACCAGTCGCGCATGCCGGCGGCAATGGCGTTGCGCAGGATCAGCCGCGGCCGGCGGTCGGCGTGGACATGCGGCGTCCACCACGGCGAAGCGGCGGTCATCGGCTTCAGGGGAATTGCACAGAGGGCTGGCGATTGCGGCCAAGATGCGCTAGGCCGCACGCAACGGCCTCTCCAGCCGATTTGCGCCAACAAATTTTATCAGGATGGAAACCCGTGAAGGTCATCGCCAGCTCCTTACGCAAAGGCAACGTCGTCGAAAAGGACGGCAAGCTCTATGTGATCCTCTTTGCCGAAAACATTCATCCTGGCAAGGGTACGCCGGTCACCCAGCTCGACATGCGGCGCATCTCCGACGGGGTAAAGGTTTCCGAGCGTTATCGCACCACCGAGCAGGTCGAGCGCGCCTATGTCGAGGAGCGCGAGCACACGTTCCTCTATCGCGACGGCGAAGGCTTTCACTTCATGAACCCGGAGACCTATGATCAGGTCGCGGTGCCGGAAAGCGTGGTCGGCGACATGGCGCCTTATCTGGTGGAAGGGATGCCGGTGCAGATCTCGCAATACAACAACATCGCCATCTCGCTGGTGCTGCCGCAGCGTGCCACTTTCGAGGTGGTCGAGACCGAGCCGGTGACCAAGGGCCAGACGGCATCCTCGTCCTACAAGCCGGCAACGCTGTCCAACGGCGTGCGCACCCTGGTGCCACCACACATCAGCGCCGGCACCCGCGTGGTGGTGATGACGGCCGATGGCGCCTATGTCGAGCGCGCGAAGGATTGAGGCGCGAAGCTCGCCGAAAGCGTCGCGGCGGCCGGTCATCGTCTACCGCTTTGTGCCAGGGGCTTTCGAGTATTGGGACGCTGCACGCAGACCGAAGCGTCAACTCCCTGGCAGTTCTTTCCTATTGCACGGCGCCAGCGGGCAATCTGTGAGCCTCGAGCAATGCCGACCTTCCCTTTCGCCAGGTGCCAGGTGGAATGCCGACGAACTTTTTGAAGGCGCGATTGAAGGCGGCTTCCGACTCGTAGCCGACCTCGGCACCCGCCTGGGCGATGCTCATTCCGGGCCGTTCGAGCAGACGTCCCGCCAGTTGCAGACGCCAGCGGGCAAGATAGTGCATTGGCGAGACCCCGACATAGTGGGTAAAGCGGCTCGCAAACGCTGTGCGTGAGAGCCCCACTTCGCGGGCGAGCCGGTCCAATGTCCATTCCTCCCTGGGGCGAGCGTGAATAAGCCGAAGCGCCTCGCCGACATGTGGATCCCGCAGGCCTGACAGCCAGCCGCGCGAATCGTCGGGGAGGGTCTCGAGATGGCGGCGGATGATCTCGACAAACATCAGCTCGCTCAGCTTGGCGAGGATCGTTTCACAGCCCGCCCGCCCACTGCCACCTTCGGCCAGCGCCAGCCGAAAAAGGTCGATAACCCAGCTGCTTCCATCGGCGGGCTTGCGGGCACACAGGATGGCCGGCAATGCGGCGAGGAGAGGATTGAAGGGACGCGCATCGCAGCCAAGATACCCGCAAATGAACCGGGTCCGCTCGTCTCCCCCGCCCCCATGGATCACCGCGAACGGCAGGCTCTCGTCTATCGGCCGATAATACATCGCCATATTGCGTTCGCCCCGCGCCCCCGGCGAGGAGCTCAACACATTCGGAACACCACCGGGGAAGACAACGACATCACCGGCGTTCACGAGCACCGGGGGGACAGAATCGTCCGCCAGCGCGGCCCAGCACGACCCCGACATCACGGCATGAAAAGAAATGATGTGCTCTGCCTCCGGCATGACGGCGGCGGCAATGTCGGCGGTGCCCGGCGACTCGCCAACCCAGGGAGAACTGGCGTCGACGTCGAAATAGATCGCACCGGTGAGGCGAACGGCCCGGAGCACATCGGAAAGGACATCCATGCACTACACCTCCGGAAACGATCGGCTACTCCCTTTGACAACGAGTTTTTCCGCCAGGCATCTCGAACTATCCGGCAATATGGCCGCCCGAGCAACCATCCATCCGGTCTAATCCTACTCTGAACGATCGGGCAACAGAAATGGACGATGTGACATTTGCGGGAACAGCGGACGGGATTAGCGTTTCGTCGGCCGGCCGACAGGTCCAATAACAGGGAGGAATGTCATGAACGATGAAGACATCACCAAATTCGCAGCAAGCCTGCGGGGCGAAGTCATCCGCGCCGGCGACGCCGGCTATGATGAGGCCCGCAAGCTCTACAACGGCATGATCGACAAGCGGCCGCTGATCATCGCCCGCTGTGTCGACGTCGCCGACGTGATCACAGCGGTGAATTTCGGCCGCGACAACAATTTGCTGGTTGCGGTACGTGGCGGCGGCCATAACGGACCAGGATTGGGGAGTTGCGACGACGGTCTGGTGATCGACCTGTCGGCGATGAACGGTGTGCGCGTCGATCCGGATGCCCGTACGGCGCGGGTAGGCCCGGGCTGCACTCAGGGCGACGTCGACCATGCCACCCATGCCTTTGGCCTGGCCGTACCGGCGGGCATCATCTCGACAACCGGGGTCGCCGGACTGACGCTGAGCGGCGGCCACGGCTATCTGACGCGCAAATATGGCCTGACCATCGACAATCTAGTCGAAGCCGATGTCGTGCTTGCCGATGGAAGCTTCGTCACAGCAAGCAAGGAGCGGAACTCCAACCTGTTCTGGGCGCTTCGCGGCGGCGGAGGCAATTTTGGCATCGTCACCAGCTTTGTGTTCAAGCTCCACCAGGTCAGCATGGTCTTTGCGGGGCCGATCGCATGGGATCAGCGCCACGCCCGCACCATCATGCAGCATTATCGCGAGTTCCTGCCGAACGCGCCCGAAGAACTTGGGATCTTTCTTGGGCTCAAGACCGTCCTCTCGAGCGCACCCTTCCCGGAAGAGTTTTGGGGAAAGCGGATGTGCCTGCTGATGTGCTGCTACAACGGCCCGGAGGAAAAAGGCCGAGAGGCGCTGGCCCCGCTGCTCGATGCGCTGCCCGCGCCCTGGTTCAACTGGATGGGAACGATGCCCTATCCCGCGGTGCAGAGCATGTTCGATGGGCTCTACCCGAAGGGGATGCAGTGGTACTGGCGGGGCGATTTCGTCAAGACGCTGTCCGACGAGGCGATCGACGCCCATCTCGAGCAGGCGGCGAAGACGCCGAGCGAGCTATCACTCATGCACCTCTACCCGATCGACGGCGCGGTCCATCGCGTCGGCAAAGACGAGACACCCTGGAATTACCGGGATGCGACCTGGTCGATGGTCATCGCCGGGATCGATCCGGACCCACAGAAAGCCGGGCCGGTGACCCGCTGGACCAAGGCCTACTGGGAGGCCGTGCATCCGTTCGATCTGGGTGGCGCCTACCTGAACTTCATGATGGATGACGAGGGCGAAGGAAGGCTCAAGGCGGCTTATGGCGATAATTATGAGCGCCTGGCCTCGCTGAAGAAGAAATACGACCCAAACAACCTCTTCCGGGTGAACCAAAACATCCGGCCGGCTGCTTGACGGCGGCGGCGACCGGCCAGATCAGCCTCCGCACTCAAGCGCGTCGCGCTGAAACGGGTTCAGTCGACGCGCTTAAGCCCGCTGGGTATATCGTCGAATCCAGTCAAGCTGTTGGACACGACAGTTCGAATCCCGATACCGCGCCGGTGTACTCGGCCCTTGAGAATCCTTCAGCCTTCGGCAACATGGCAGCAAGGCTGAGAGCATGAGGATGAGCAAGGTCATTTCCGCCGCATCACGGCGTTCGCCGCGCAAGACGCCGATGGCGCTGACCGAGGCGCTGGTCGCCCGTACCTTGCGTGCGGTCGAGGATGCCGGGCCGACGCCGGGCATGGTTTACATGACGGATGCCGATTACGCGCGCATTCGCGACGAGGTGTTGGCCGGCGCGCCGGCCGGGCCGGTGAAGCTGTTCGCCTATGGCTCGCTGCTGTGGAAGCCGGCCGGCGAGGTCAGGGGTGGCGAACGGGCCGTGGCGACGGGCTGGCACCGTTCGTTCTGTTTTATGGTGCAGCGCTTCAGGGGCACGGTCGAGCAGCCCGGCCTGATGATGGCGCTCGACCGCGGCGGCCAATGCCAGGGCATGGTGTTCGAGATCGCCGAGCCCGTGGCGGCCAATCTCGAAGCGCTGCTGCGCCGCGAGATGACCATCCTGCCCTCCGTCAACGTGCCACGCTGGCTGCAGGTCAGGACAGCCGACGGCATGGGCCAAGCGCTTGGTTTCGTTGTCGATCGCGCCAATCCGCGCTATGCCGGCAAACTCGACAAGCGAGCGATAGCGGCGACCCTGGCCAACGCCGTCGGCCATTGGGGTTCGGGCGCCGAATATCTGTTCGAGACCATTCGCCATCTCGACGCCTGTGGCATCCGCGACCGCAATCTCTGGCAGTTGCAGGAACTTGTGGCCGAGGAGATCGGTCGGGCGCTGCCGCCGGGCTTCATTCGTCCCTGAGCCAGACCAGCATCTCGCCGGGGTCGCGGTTGTCCCAGGCGAAATACGGCACGGCGGTGACTTTTGCCTCCTCGACCGCCGGCGGTTCGGTGCGGTAGAGCCCCTCTTGCCAGTTTTCGAAAGCCTCCTTTTTGGCGATCGCCGAAAGTGTCACGACGCCGCCCAGAAGATTCGGCTGCTGATGCGCCTCGATGTCGGCCGTTCGCGGCAGGGCGATGCGGTGCAGCTGGCTGGAATTGTCGGTCTCCTCGACGCAATAGATCAGCGGCCCGCGTGCCAGTGCAACGCGGCCGATATCCTGCCGCACCTGGGGGTTGGCGTATAGACGGTTGACCGCCATTTCGAGGGCGAGCTCGACGCGGTCGCCCTTGCGCCATTCGCGGCGGACCGCGGCATAGCCGTCGCTGGTAATGTCATCCAGATCGACCTCGGCGCCGTTCACCTTGAGCGTTGCCTTGCGGCACCAGCCCGGCAGGCGCAGGTGCAAGGTGAACGCGGTCGGCGCTTCCGGTTCGACGGAGATCGAGACCGCACCGTCCCAAGGATAATTGCTGGTCTGGGTCAGCTCTATTTGCCGGCCCGCGATATCGAAACGAGCCGTGCCGTTTCCATAGAGATGGACGGCGAGTGCGTCGTCCGACAGGCCATAGAAATAGCTGCCGATCGAGGCGACCATGCGCCCGACATTGGGCGGGCAGCACGGGCAGCGATGCCATTTCCAGCGGTGGTGGGCGCCGCGGCTTTCGAGCGGATTTTCGTAGAAGAACAGCGAGCCGTCGAGCGACAGCCCCGAGATCGAGCCGTTGTAAAGCGCCCGCTCCATGATGTCGGCATAGCGCGCATTGGGACCCATGCCGAGCATGCGGCTCGCCCAGAACACCAGGCCGACCGAAGCACAGGTTTCGGCATAGGCGGTGTCGTTGGGCAGGTCGTAGTCGGCGGTGAAACCCTCATTGTGCGAGGACGGCCCGAGGCCGCCGGTGACGTAGAGGTTCTTGGTCATGAGATCGTCCCACAGCCGGTCGAGCGCCACCCGCAGCGTGTCGTCGCCATATTCGGTGGCGATGTCGGCCATCCCCGAATAGAGATACATCGCCCGCACCGCATGGCCGACGACCTTGTCCTGCTCGCGTACCGGTTTATGCGACTGGTTGTATTCGTAGGTCTTGAAATGATACGCCTTCGGGTCGGCGCCGCGGGCCCGCGCCTCCTCGTCGAAATAATGCGGCTCAAGTCCCCGCTGGTCGATGAAGTATCTGGCAAGCTCCATATATTTGCGCTCGCCGGTCACCCGCGCCAGCTTGACCAGCGCCAGCTCGATCTCCTCATGGCCGCAATAGCCCTTCTTCTTGCCGGGCTCGGGACCGAACGTCTCGGCGATATGGTCGACATAACGGCACATGATGTCGAGCAGCTTGCGCTTGCCGGTGGCCTGGTAGTAGGCGACGGCGCCTTCGATCAGATGGCCGGCGCAATAGAGCTCGTGGCAGTCGCGCAGATTGGTCCAGCGCAGGCCTGGCTGGATGCGTTGGTACCAGCTCGACAGATAGCCGTCGGGCTGCTGCAGCTTGCCGTACATATCGATGACGGCGTCGATCTTCTTCTCCAGCCCCTCGTTGCGGCGACGGTAGAGCGAATAGGCGGCGGTCTCGATGGTCTTGCCCCAATCCGAGTCCCAGAACATCTGCGTGGTCACCGTCGAGCCGGTGAACTCGTTGCCGGCGGTGGCTGCCTCGTCCGGCGAGGGTGAGTGGAACGGGATGACGACGCCCGGCGATGGCCGGTCCGGATCGATCTGCTCGAGCATGCGCGCCTCGACGCAGCGGTCATAGAGGATGCCGGCGGTCTTCGAGGCGACGGCATCGACGCGGTCGCCCCAGAAGCCGCGCACGTCGACCTGCGGCACCGGCAGCGGTCGGAACGCGAGTTTCGGCTTGGCGCCCTGACTGGCGGATTGCGATGCGGTCATCAATTTACTCCGGTTCGGTTCGATTGGTCACTTCACGGCCCCTGCCATCAGGCCGCGGATGTAGAAGCGCTGCAGCAGCAGGAAGAGCACGAGGCACGGCACCATCATCACGGTGACGCCGGCCTGCACGGCACCCCAGTCGATGGCGCCGAAGCGGCCGGACTGGAGTGCGGTCATCATGATCGGCAGCGTGAATTTGGACTGGTCGGTCATCAGCACGAGGGCTGCCAAGAACTCGTTCCAGGCGCCGAGGAAGGCGAACAGCGCGATGGTGACGATGCCCGGCCAGACCAGCGGCAGCATCACCCTCAAGAGCATGGTGACATTGTTGGCGCCGTCCATACGCGCGGCCTCCTCTATCTCGCGCGGCACCGCGTCGAAGGCGTTGCGCATCATGAAGATCGAGAACGGCAGCTGCAGCGTGACATAGACGCAGACCAGCCCGGTCAGCGTGTTGTGCAGGCCGATTTTTGTCAGCACCAGGAAGATCGGCGTCAGGATCGACTGGAACGGGATCATGATCGTCGACAGGATGACGACGAAGAGCAGGTTCTTCAGCGGAAAACGGAAGCGCGAGAAACCGTAGCCGGCGAGCACGCTGACGATCACCGACAGCAGCACGGTCATGACCGAGACGTAGATGCTGTTTTGCGCCGGCAGCCAGAGGCCATCGCCGAAGGTGTTGAGCGTGGCGTAGTTCTCGAGCGAGATGCCGCTGGTCGGCCAGGGCGGCAGCGGCGGTTGGCGTGCCTCCTGCGCCGGCTTGAAGGCCGAAAGCACCGTCCAGGCGATCGGCGCCAGGAACAGAATGGACGCGATGATGCCGGTCGAGTGCTCGGCAATCTGCATGCCGATGCGGCGTTTGCGGCTCCTTGCCTGCGCCATCAGTCGACCCCCTCGGGCTGGCGCAGCAGCCGCAGCTGGATGAGGCTGAGCGCCACCAGGATGACCAGCAGGACCATCGAAAGTGCCGCGCCATAGCCGAGCTTGAACGACACGAAGGACTGGTTGAAGATCCAGTAGACGGCGGTCAGCGTCTGGTTGCGCGGGCCGCCGCGCAGGATGATGTAGAACTGGTCGAAGGCGAGGATCGAGCCGGCCACCGACAGGATCAGCGCCAGCGCCAGCGTGCGGCGCATCAAGGGCAAGGTAATCGCCCGGAACCGCGCGAATGGCCCTGCCCCGTCGATCATCGCCGCCTCCTGTAGATCCGGCGGGATCGACTGCAGGCCGGTCATCAGGATGATCATGGTGAAGCCCGCCACCTTCCACACCACCATGGCGATGATCGACCAGAAGGCCGGCTGGAAGGTCGCCAAGAGGTTGAATTTCTTCTCGGTCAGGCCAAGCTCGAAGGCGGCCGGGCTGAACAGGCCGGAATCGACATTGAGCAGCCACGACCACAAAAGGCTGGCCGAGGCAAAACCGATGACCGCCGGCATGAAGAAGGACGTGCGGTAAAAGCCGGTCAGCTGCCGCGGCCTTTCGATGAACAGCGCCAGCGGAAAGGCGACGGCGAAGATCGCGATCGTGACCACCACCGTGTAGTAGCCGGTGAACTTCAGCGCGTTCCAGAAGCGGGTGTCGCGCAGGATCGCCCAGTAATTGTCGAGCCCGACAAAGCTGTGCGCGCCCATCAGCGGCCAGTTGTGCAGCGACATCCAGGCCGTCATGCAAAGCGGCACGATGAAGAAGACGACGACAAGCGCAACGGCCGGCGCGACATAGAGCAGGCCGATCCACTGCCGGCGGCCGGCGCCAACGAGTTTGCGGGGGCGCGTCGGGGCGGAGATTGCTGTGATGGTGGTCATGGCTTCCCTTCTCCTTCTCCCCTTGTGGGAGAAGGTGGATCGGCGCGCAGCGCCGAGACGGATGAGGGGTGTTGGAAGGAGTGAGGCGGCGGCGATTTCAGCCATATTGCCAAGCTGGAGCACCCCTCATCCGACCGAGCTTCGCTCGGCCACCTTCTCCCACAAGGGGAGAAGGGGGAGCCAGCATTGCAACGGCGTACTGCGATGGTGCTCATGCCTGTTGTTCCATTGGCGCTACGTCCCCCTCCCCCTTGAGGGGAGGGTCCGGCCGAAGGCCGGGGGTGGGGTCCTCCGCGAAGCGCGCCGACATCAAAGGAGCGTCGAGCACTGCCGCGATGACCCCACCCGGACCTGCGGTCCGACCTCTCCTCGAGGGGGAGGTTAAGGGGTTGCCGGGGGTGGGGTCCTCCGCGAAGCGCGCCGACATCAAAAGAACGTCGAGCACTGCCGCGACGACCCCACCCGGACCTGCGGTCCGACCTCCCCTCGAGGGGAGGTTAAGGGGTTGCCGGGGGTGGGGTCCTCCGCGAAGCGCGCCGACATCAAAGGAGCGTCGAGCACTGCCGCGATGACCCCACCCGGACCTGCGGTCCGACCTCCCCTCGAGGGGGAGGTGGCGCTTTACTTCTGCGGCGCCGAATCGATGATCGACTGCATGGTCTCCTGCGCGTTGGCGATGGCGCCGTCGACGTCTTCGCCGAAGAAGACTTCGTTCATCATCTGGTTCCACGGACCGTTGGCCGAGTTGATCAGGTCGTTGAACACCACCGAATAGGGCGTGCGGCCCTTGGCCATGGCCTCGGCGGCGACCTTGTAGCGCGGGTCGAGATCCTTCAGCGCCTCGTTGGCGATGTCGCCGCGCACCGGCAGGCTGCCGTATTTCGCCAGGATGGTCTGGCCCTCGAGCGAATAGGCGAAATCGAGGAACTCCTTCACCACCGCGACCTTAGTGGTGCCCTTGGTGACGACGAAATTGTCGCCGCCGGCAAACGACGACCAGCCGCCGTCCTTGCCCGGCAGGAACGTGATGCCGTAGTCAATGTCGGGATATTGCGTGTTCAGCGCGCCGATGGCGAAGGCGCCGGACGGCGAGATGCCGATGTTGCCGGTGGCGAAGGCGGCAAAGAAGTTGGAGCCGGTGTCGGTCTGCGCGCCTGAAGGCACCAGGTCCTTCTTGACCATCGAACGGTAGAGGTCGATGGCGCCGCGCATCTGCGGCGTGTCCAGCGTCGCTTTGGAGCCGTCCTCCGTCAGAATGTCGCCGCCCGAGGCCCAGATCAGCGGCGTGAAGGTGAAGATGTTGCAGCCGCCGCAATTGCCGGAGAAGTAGAAGCCCTTGATGTCGCCGCCGAGCGCGTTGACCTTTTCGGCGTCGCTCTCGATCTCGGCCCAGTTGGTCGGGCCCTTTTCCGGGTCGAGGCCGGCCTGCTTGAACAGCTTCTTGTTCCAGATCAGCACCGAGGAATCCGCCGAGAACGGCAGCCCGTAGATGCGGCCCTTATAGGTGCCGGTCTTGACATGCGCCGGCGACAGGCTGGCGAAATAGGGCAGCGATTTCGCCCAGTCGGTGATGTCCTCCAGCTGGCCGGCGGCGGCGAAGGACGGCGTGTAGATCAGGTCGAGCGAGAGTGCATCCGGCGCGGTGCCGCCGGCGGCGGCGGCGCCATATTTCGGGATGATTTCGGCGTTGGGGATGATGTCCAGCTTGATCTGGTTCTGATGCCCCTTGTTGAAGGCATCGACGATGCGCGGCATGAAGTTCGAGCCGTCGGCGCGAACCCAGATGTTGGCGGTGTCGGCGGCGGCCGGGCCGACTGTCGCCAGCGTGCCGAAAATGCTCGCGGCAATGGCGAGCCCGGTAATGGTGGTTCTCATGCTTCTCCTCCACATGGTTTTAACTCGACCGCGCCCCAGCGCTTTGCAATCGACACGGCCCGTTTCGTTTCAGCCGTCCGGCGGACGGCCGCATGACTGACGCACCACCAGCCGGCACGGCAGTTTTCTGATGCCCGGCAAAGCGGGTTCGCCGCCGACGAGCGAAAGCAGGGCAAGGCCGGCCTCGCGGCCAAGTGCTGCGAGATTCATGTCGACCGAGGTCAGCGGCGGCCGGGTCGCCTCGGCGACGATCTGCCAATTGTCGAAGCCGATGACGCCGACCTCGTCCGGCACGCCGATACCGCGTTCGCGCAAGGCGTCGATGACGCCGCGCGCGATCTGGTCGTTGCCGCAGAAGACGGCATCGGGCTTTTCGCGCGTGCCGTCGAACCCCTCGCCGTCGAACAATTTTGCCACCGCCTCATGCCCCCACGCCTCCGACCACGAGCCGAGCAGCGGCTCCATGATCGGCAGGCCGTTCTCGGCCAGCACCGCGCGATAGGCCTGCGCGCGGGCGTGCACCACGGCAAAGCTCGCCGGGCCGCTGACATGGGCGATGCGCCGCCGCCCGAGCCGGCAAAAGTGCTCGACCGCCAGCCGCGCCCCGCCGGCATCGTCGGACACGAAAGCGATGGCGTTTGGATCGGGCTCGGTAAAGGCATAGATCGCCGGAATGCCGAGATTGGCGAGGTCGACCGGCAGGTGGCGGTCGATGCGTTTGCCGGTGGCGATGATGCCGTCGACGCGCTTGTCGAGCATGGCATCGACATGCAGCTGGGCAAGTCGCGGGTCGTCCTCGACATTGCACAAAAACACCGAGACGCCGGCATCGACCAGCGCATCGGAAACGCCGGCCATCAGCGGCAGCGAAAAGCGGCCATAGGTATCGTTGGTCAAAAGCCCGACGGTAAAGGAGCGCCGCCTGAGCAGGCTCTGCGCCAGGCTGTTCGGGCGAAAGCCGAGCCGCTGCGCCGTCTCGCGAATCCGGGTCCGCGTCTCGGCCGTCATCCGCCCCTGCCCGTTCAGTGCCTTTGAGGCCGTGGCAACGCTGACGCCGGCAAGGGCTGCCACCTCACGCAAGGTGACGGGCTGCTTGGCGGGCGTTGGCTGCGCATCGGACGCCATGATTTGGATATGATCCTCCCAGGTGAGAAAAGCTTTTCTCTTACCGGCCTGCGAGGTGCTGATTGGTGAAGTCAGCGGATGCCGGCAGAGTTGGGAAAAGGTTTTCTCAAAGGGAAGATTAGGGGAAGGATGCAAGGATGGCAAGAGGGGATGGCATGGTTGAATGTCTCCCCTAGTCCACGACGGGCACCGCGATCGAATAATCGCGGTGCCGCAGTCTACCCGTATGGCTAGCAGCTCTCAGTCTGCGGATCGCACGCCTTGTTTTCCTTTTTCTGCGGCTTGGGCTTGGCCGCCTGCTCGGGCTCGGCCTGCTGCTGCTCTGCGGCGGGCTGCTTCTTGGTCTTCTGCTTCTCAGGCTTGGCCGCCTGCTCGGGCTCAGCCTGCTGCTCGGCGGAGGGCTGCTTCTTGGTCTTCGGCTTCTCAGGCTTGGCCGTCTGTTCCGGCTCGGCCTGTTGCTGCTCGGCGGCTGGCTGCTTCCTGGTCTTCTGCTTCTCAGGCTTGGCCGCCTGTTCCGGCTCGCCCTGCTGCTGCTCGGCGGCCGGCTGCTTCTTGGTCTTCTGCTTCTCAGGCTTGGCTGCCTGCTCGGGCTCAGCCTGCTGCTCGGCGGCCGGCTGCTTCTTGGTCTTCTGCTTCTCAGGCTTGGCCGCCTTGCCGGGCTCGGCCTGCTGCTGCTCGGTGGCCGGCTGCTCCCCGACCTTCGGCTTCTCAGGCTTGGCGGTTTCTTCGGGCTTGGCCTGCTCGGTCGTTGCAGCGCCTTCGGTCGGCTTCGATTTCCGGCCAGCCTGAACCTGCTTCACCTCCTCGATGTCTTTGAGCTTAGCTGGTTTGGCCTTAGGGTCGGCTTTCACCTCGCCCTCAAAGACAGCGACCGTATCTTTTTCCAGTTTGCCGGACTGCTCGGGCGCGTCGGTCTTGCTGACCTTGACGGCAGTCACCTTCTGGTTCGTCTCCTTTTCGATCACATCGACATCAATGACTTTGTTGATCACGACGTTGTTCTGGATCGTCACGTCGCCGGCCGGCTCGGCCGCCTCCACGATGCGCACAAATTCCGGCTCATCACGGATGACGACGGTAGAAACGTCCGCGGCAAGGAATTCGCGGGTGGGGACCACAACCCAGTAATAATCCGGCGTCGTGTCGAAGGTCACCTCGATTGAAATCAAATCCGGATCACGGCGCGGCGGCAGCGGAGCCCAGATCATGTGCTCCCTGTCACGACGCCAACTCACCCATGCTGGCGCCCAGCGGGTGCCCGGAACCCAGTACCAGCCGATATCGTCGGCATAGCCCCACCGGCCGTAATGGTACGTCGCCCAGCCGAATGGCTCGTCGGATACCCAGAGCCAGCCATACTGCTCGGTGTAGACCCAATGTCCAAGCGTATACGGACGCCAGTCGTCAGGCACATCAACCGGCACGAAAACGGTCGCTCCGTGATACGAGACCCAATCACCATAGGAAGACAGGTCTTCGTAGAATGTGCTGATCGAAACGGTGGTGGCAGCCTTTGCCTCTGACACAAGCGACAATGGCGCAATTGGGTTGGGAATCTCGACGACCGTGAGCAGACAGGCGGCGCCGAGCATCAGTCGCACCGCATGTTGGGCAAGGACGCGTTTCATCGTAATGTTCCTCCGAAACAGATCGCCCTTCATCCTACAAACCCGCCGGCTGCCGGATTGTTCCATTTCAACGATGTTACCCGCATCCGCTCACGCAACGGCTTGGCATCGCACGACGATATTTGGGATCAGAGTTGCTTCATGAAGGCGGTGACCGTCACAAATGCGCGCCGAAGGCGCGGCGATAGGTCGTTGGTCAGCGCTAATTAGTGAGATCAGCGGATGTGCGGGGCGTGTTGGGAAAACGTTTCTCAGAGAAGATTAGGATGAGATTCGCGGGTAAGGCAATTGGAATGACAACCAGGAGGTCCGATCGAAGCGGTAGTCCTGCAACGCCATTCTCACCGAAAGGTCGCGTAAGGTGCGCAATGAAATCAAAATGAAGTCAAAAGGCGTCGTGCGCTTATACGTATCTAATCCTATGCTCCGGGCTGAGATCCTTCGCCAAACTGGGTCACTGTCAGGTCGAGTGGAAGTTCGAGTTGCTCGGCTTCACGTGATGCCCTTAATTCGATACGGTCGCTTTTCAAAACGACATGCAGCCGGATACCAAAATCGTCAAAAAATATAGACCGAGGCTGATCAAGCTCCATGAATCCGAAAAATGTGAACGGGAGTTCGTACGAGTCGCCAGCCAGTCGCCGTGCTAGAACTTGGGTTAGCTGCTTGTCCGACTCGTATATGCTGTCTCGCCCTCGGCCCAAAATACCAGTTTGCAACAATACAAGACCGTCGTCGAATCCCCCTGACCTTCTTTTCTTATCGTCGGCGGCCAAGACGACCTCCTCGATCGGCACTCCTTCAACCTGAGCTAGTGCCCTAACGACTTCGAACAAGTCAGCGAGTTCGAGCCTCTTCTCATCAATGCTACGAGCATTCCTAACTTCAAGCGCTTCTTCGAGAAGCTTGCTGGTTAAGAAGCTCTTCCGTAGGTCCCTTGGAATTCTTTTAGTTATTTCCACTTCTTTTCGGCTTGCTATCCTCGCCGGTATTTTGTCGCGGACAAGTTTTCCGAATGTCGCATTGCGTCTAACACGCGAATGATCTTTGTCACCGCGCGCCACTACAGTACAACCCTGACGCCGCAGTTCGAAATATGCATGTGCTAAGGTGGACCCCGCCAGTACAACTGGTACGCCAAGCTCCTTGGCCGTCGCGCCAACTGACCCGATGAATCCCATGTCTCGCATGAGCATCTGGTCCTTCGGGGTCAGTTCCAGAGCCTGTCTTGTGCGTGAGCCAGAGAGGTTTCTGAATGCGAGTAGGTCGTCCTGGTTGGCGATAGAGAATACCTGATAGCTAGACCGATCGAGATTCTTTTCGGTTTCATGGGCTAACGTCCAGTACCAAGGTATACTAAATGACCCGCCATTAGCGTCTATACAGCCGATGAACCACATAACGTGACAGGATTTGTCGAGTCGGTTGGCGATGGCTGCTGTCCTAGTAGCGATGTCAATCGCCTCGCGCCTGCCAATGCTAAGGCTCCGGCCGAATTCGTTCTTAACTCTTGCATATTCCCAGCCGCCGTCGTCTCTCGGTATCAGCATATGAGACTTGTAATCGGGATACTCGGTAGCAGCTTCGGTCGGTAGATGGACTTCCCAAATATCGTAAGGGCAGTATTGCAGCGCGTCAGGTAGACCCCACAGACTATGGATTTCAACAACCGGATTGCCCACCTCAGCCCTCACCCACGCGGAAGCACGTGCTGCCATAAAGCGATGCGCAATGAAGGCCAGGTGGTCGACGTTACCGTGCTCTTGCAGGAAGCTGTCGCGCCTGGCCAAGCACCATTTAGCAGCGCCGGCAGGATCTAAGCCCTCGGTACGGCTCAAATTAGGAACCTTTTCAGCCCCGCCGCGAACACTTGTCCTTACCACAATATTATCGGGGCCGATCAGGCCCCGAAAGTCGGCTTCCAGATTATTGACGCCGATTGGATCGCCGGGGGCTGGCAACGTCGATAGAGGGACGTAGAAGAGGGTAGGCTTGTGCGACGCTTGGGGTTCCCACAGCTCGTTAAGGACGCTGAGTTTGTCCCAATCGTTAAGCGCTTGCCCTCCCGGATAGCGCAGAAAGATTCCCTCAGCCGCTGTCGGATAGTGAATTGGTGCGACTCGCAGCTGAAACGGATTGACGCCAGCAAAGTCCTCACTCTCTTCATCAATTTGCACAAGATACGCACGATCGTGGCCTGCGATCCACTCGCAATTGACCCGCAGAGAGCGCCCTCTAAACAAGTAATTATTCAGATATGCAGCGACCGAACCGAAGACACGCTCGGGCGGAACGCCGCTCCTTATTTCCAAGGCACTGGCCGGATTGGCGGCCTCATCCCGCTGCGCATTGAAACGGATGCGTGAAGTGGTGCCGGCGATTTCCGAGCTTAGCTCCCAGTGATCTCTCGTTTTCGAGACCCGTAGAAGATTACCGAATTCACCGCGTGCGCGTGGCTGAACATGGCTCTGTACAACCAAACCGACGCGTCTTCCATGCGCCGAGCCAAGAACCCGCTCAATGGCGTTTGCGAACTCTGCGTGGAAATTCTGCGAGCCTATCTCGACAACGACGCTGTCATAGCTTCCTCGATCCCAGATGGTTTCCCCGATCACGCTTGATCGGACATAAACCCGGCCCGTGATTGCGGCTATCGCGCGGACGCGCGATAAAACACCCTCGTCAAGTCGTCGTTGGGGAGACGGTCCCTCGAGAGCCGCTGCAGAAATTAGGGCAAACGGCGGTGTCCATGCCCGAGGGATAGCGGCCAAGGACGCAGCTTTCGGTCCGAATTCGAGGGTCAGAGACGCGACTTCAGACCAATCGACCGGCGGGCTATCGTCTGAAAAGACCACGAGGTCGGTCATTTTTTTTCTAAAGTTCCAAACACAGCGTTTGCGATGTTAGACAACAACCCACTGACCCCGTCCGAAAAATATCCAACCAAAAAAGCAAACGCTGCGCTGGTGGCTAACGAATGGGGTTGCTGCGATGATTGAGCGCCGATCAATCCGCCGTCGAACAGCGTAAGAACAACGCAAGCGTACACGCCGCCGATCAACGGAACAAACATTCGCCAGTACCGCCGATCAAGATGCCACTTGCACTTGGCCGCCGAGTGGACGAGCCACTTTATCGAGAACGTAGTGCCGCCGAGGGCTCCGACGAAGAAGATCGTCAACAGCCTAGAATCGATGGTTAAGATTGGAGTCACGCCAGCGGCTGTTGGCATCGCAAGCCAAGGAATCGGAAATTGCAGCAGCTGACCAGAAAATCCCAGAAATAACCCACTCACAAGCGCCAGGATGACGAGTAGGGAGGCGAGGAAACAGGCTTCACGATTTATTCCGCTCCGCGCCGCTTGAGGATATTTGCTTTGCCAATCTCCCGGGAGCCGTCCGTCGGTATACTCGGCCGCCTTCGTCGGCACGGCGAACGAGCCTGTCGGCTGAGATACACCTGAAATCGGAACTATATCTGCTGAGTTTGGCTCGTCGCCGGGAGCGGGCTTCATTCCTGATACGGCTGTCGCAGGAGTCCGGGGTGGCCGAAACGGTCAACAGTTTGCTGGACGTTTCGAATATGAGCATGCTTCCGATAGTCCCATGAACCCGGCGACCGCATTAGATCTGCCACGACACGCCGAAAGAATTGCGATCCGACGTGCTCGGCATTCTTCGCAAAAAGTGCCCGCTGGCCGCTGCCAGCCACAAGGTACGATTGGCCAGCATCTAGCAAACGATAGGTCTCACGAGCGTCCGACCCTTCCCAAACGAAGTGGCTGGCCTTGACTGCGCGTGAGACGAATTCATGGAATGAGAACGGAGCATCTACTATCATGTGTAAATGAGCTTGGTCGACACCGCAGCCGACCTGCGAGCCGGCTTCAGAGGGGCCGTGCTCGAACCAAATGACTCGGTCATCAGCCACGTCGTATCGCCGAGCGACTGCGCTGATCAAATCGCAAGGCTGCCCACTGTTCGAGCGTGACCACTCTGCAAAGTTGATTATCGGCTTCCGAGGAATAACTAGAAGCCAATTCGGCACGATGGAGCCCAATGTAGGCGTGACAACACAGCTGTCGGTCTCAAACAGGATTTCGTCATAGATCGGTCTTGGACACACTCCCTCTGACAACAGCGAGGTGAATCTGCCAAGCGATTGGCCTGCGTCGGAATGCGTTTCCATCGGGATCCTCGGATTCGGAGCCGAAGCTCACCGTGGGTTTACTACAGATTGGCGTTACGGGTAAAGAAATCCCGTTCTTTCAAATGGGATCGGTTGCGAATTTCCGTCCATCATCAGCGTCGACGGGATCGCCGAGATCGAGAAGCTGCCGAGCGTGGCCTGGAACGCTGAGATGCAAAAATTCAAGGACGACGAGCTTGCCGACAGCGGCGCCATGCTTTTGGGGCGCCCGACCTATGAGATCTTTGCCGGCTCGTGGCCAAGGAAACCGGAGATTTCGCCGACCGGTTCAACGCGCTGCCGAAATATGTCGCCTCGACGAACTGACGCCGCGCCTCCCGCGATTGATGCGATCGAGTTCGCAGCCAGCAGGCGGAAGGCGGAAGGTTCTGATCCGCCCTTTCTTGCTGCTGCCGGCAGGAAGGCTTCTTGATCCAGCCACAAGCCCAAATTGCTGGATTTGGCGGCCCAGGAAGCGTAGGCTTGGTTTTTGGTTCAGCGATGGAACAGAGACTAGCCGCAATTCTGGCTGCCGATATGGCGGGCTACAGCCGGCTAATGGAGGCCGACGAATCCGGCACGCTCGCACGCCTTCGGACCCATCGCATAGAACTGGTCGATCCCGCCATTGCGAAGAACAAGGGCCGGATCATCAAGACCACCGGAGACGGCATGCTCGTTGAGTTCCAGAGCGTGACCGATGCCGTGAAATGCGCCGTGGAAATCCAACAGCGCATGAAACGGCGCAATTCGGATGTGCCGCAAGAACGGCGTATCGAGTTCAGGATCGGCATAAATCTCGGCGACATCATTTTCGACGATGAGGATATTTTCGGCGACGGTGTCAATATTGCCTCGCGCATCGAGCAACTCGCCGACGTCGGCGGCATCTGCGTGACCGCAGCGGTGGCGACCCAGATTGCCGACCGTCTCGAAATTGCCATGGAGGACCTGGGCGAGAAGACGTTGAAGAACATCAGCCGCCCGGTTCGCCTCTATCGCATCGGGCTTGACAGTCCTGTCCTGCCGGAAGTCGAGGCAAAGCGATCCATTTCGAAACCTTCGATAGTGGTGCTGCCATTCACCAACATGAGCGGCGACCCCGAGCAGGAATTTTTCGCGGACGGACTGACCGAGGACATCATCACCGAACTGTCCCGCCACCATGAGTTGTTCGTCATCTCGCGCAATTCCAGCTTCGTCTACAAGAACCGCGCCGTGAATGTGCGTGAGGTGGCGGAGAAACTCGACGTCCAATACCTGGTGGAGGGAAGCGTCCGCAAGATCGGCGAGAGGGTGCGCGTGACGGTTCAGCTCATCGACACGGCGAATGACGCTCATATCTGGGCAGACAAGTATGACCGGAAGCTGGTCGACATATTCGCGATTCAGGATGAGGTGACGGCGGCGATCGCAGCCACGCTGCCCGGTCGTGTCGAGGCGGCTCAGCGGGACCAGCTCGCGCGGGCGAAACCTGCAAACATGGCCGCGTATGAATGTGTGCTTGCTGCCAAGGTGCTGCATCACCGAAGCACGATTGCGGATAATGAACGCGCGCGAACCTTGATAGAAAGGGCCGTCGCGCTCGACCCCGATTATGCCCATGCCCATGCCTGGCGGGCCTGCATTCTTGGCCAGGCCTGGGTCCATAACTGGTGCGAAGACAGGGATGCCGTCTGGAACAGCATTATGGCGGCGCTGGACAGGGCGCTGGCGCTGGACAACAACGATGCCGATGTCCACCGCATTCTCGCGGCAGTGAACGTGAACAACAATGAGCTGACCACCGCGCGCTACCATCAAGAGCGGGCGCTGGCCCTCAATCCCAATTACGACCTCGTGGTGGTGCAGCAAGGCGAGTTATTGACGTGGCTCGGGAGACCGGAAGAGGGAATTGAATGGATCCGCAAGGCCATGCAGTTGAACCCACACCACCCGGAGAGGTTCTGGAGCCATCTGGGAAAGGCGCATTTCGCCGCGCGCCAGTATGGCGAGGCGATCGAAGCTTTCATGCATCTGTCAGCCATGGACGCGGCTCAGCACGCTTTCGCCGCTGCCTGCTACGGCTGGCTCGGCGACGAAATCGCGGCCGCGGCGCATCTGGGCAAGATCAGAACGCTCGATCCCCAATTCGACCTCGATTCATTCATCGCCACCCTGCACTATGCCCAGGAGTCCGATGTGCAGCACATCCGCGAAGGACTGCTGAAAGCCGGTATTGCCAACCTGTAGGCAGCCCGTAACTACGAACCAGATCCAATCGGGGACAGGCAAAAAAGATCCCACCCGACGCGGACCTTGTGGCATGACCGAACGGCGGGCGGGTCGAAGAAGCTTTTCCCACGGTATCGGTCTTTGGAAGCAGACAGGAAAACCCTCCCCCTGAAAAAGCGCCGCGCTAGTTGACGCTGCAGTTCGCACAAGACCCGCGCTCGGCAGAAAGGAACCCGCCATGAGAAAACTCATCGTCACCGAATTCATCAGCGTCGACGGCATCGCCGAGGTCGAGAAGCTGCCGAGCGTCGCCTGGAACGATGAGATGCAAAAGTTCAAGGACGACGAGCTTGCCGACAGTGGTGCCATGCTTTTGGGACGCACGACCTATCAGATATTTGCCGGCTCGTGGCCCAAGGAGACCGGAGACTTCGCCGACCGGTTCAACGCGCTGCCGAAATATATCGCCTCGACCAGCTTGCAGGCGCTCGATTGGCAGCCGGCCGAGCTGCTGCAGGGCGCGTTGCCGGAAGCGGTCAGAGGGCTGAAGCAAGGCAGCGGCGGCAACATCTATGTGCATGGCAGCCTCAGCGTCGCGCAGGAATTGCTGCGCAACGGCCTGGTCGACCGCATCAGGCTGCTCAGCTACCCCGGTGCCGTCGGCCAGGGCAAGCTGCTGTTCCCGCCCGGCGCGCAATTGCCGCTCGAGCTGATCTCGGCCACGCAATTCAGCAACGGCGTGGTGGCGTTGGAGTATGCGGCCGGGACGGCGTGATCAGCCAATCTCCCCCCTCGAGGGGGAGATGCCCGGCAGGGCAGAGGGGGTCGGTTCGACCGGGCGCGGTTTCTCTCTTTCGACGGCGGGGTTGGCGCATTACGCGAGACGACCCCCTCTGTCGCCTTCGGCGACATCTCCCCCTCAAGAGGGGAGATTGGCAGCTTCCCTACACCGTCCGCTGCCTGCCCGCGACCGCAGCGTCTTCCCTCGCCTTCAGCGCCTGCTCCACCTCGCGCTTCAGCTCGTCCTTGATCGCAACCGTCTCGGCCATCAGCGCCTCGACCTTCATGAAGTCGAGCACCCGGTATTTCGACACCGCCGGCCGGACCAATATGTCGGGCCGGCTCTGGTTCAGCTTGCTGGCGATGATCGACTGCATCATCAGCTGCGTGGCGCCGAACATCAGGTCGACCGAGGTCGGGAATTTGCGCCCGGCCTCGGTCGGCGCGCCGACCACGTCGACGGCAATGATGATGTCGGCGTCCAGCTCGATCAGGTCGAACGGCACGGGATTGTAGATGCCGCCGTCGATCAGCATCCTGCCGTCGCGCATCACCGGGCGGAACACCGCCGGAATCGCCGCCGAGGCGGCCAGCGCCGAAGGCAGTTCGCCTTCGGCCAACACCGCGAGCTTGTGGCCATAAAAATCCGTTGCCGTCACCTTCAGCGGAATTTTGAGTTCGGCGAAGGTCTCGGGAATGGCATCGGGCAGGAACGCCTTGAGGATGCGCTCGACATTGAACTGGCTGACCCGCAGGCCGCCCTGCATCGCTTCGGCAAAAGTGCCGGGCCGCGCCCGCCACATGCGCGTCGCCACCTCGGCGCGCCGGCCGAGGATCGAGCGCGCATAGTCGTGGATATCCTTGCCGGTCATACCCGAGGCCATGCCGGCGCCCATGATGGCGCCGATCGACGAGCCGGCGATTGCCGCCGGCCTGATGCCCAGCTCGTCCAGCGCCTCGATTACATGGATATGCGCCAGCCCGCGCGCGCCGCCGCCGCCAAAGGCGATGCCGAAGCTAGGGCTCATCCCTTGTTGGCCGCGCCCAGCTTCGGCCCGACCACCATGACGGCCGGCTCGGCGGAGAGCAGCTTTTTCGCCACCGCTTTCACCTGGTCCTGCGTCACCGCGTTTATCAGGGCGGCGCGGCGCTGCATGTAGTCGATGCCGAGCTTGCCGAGCTGGATCTCGACCAGCGTTGAGGCGATCGCGCCCGAGGAATTCAGATTGTTGATGGCGTAGGCGCCGATCATGTATTTCTTGGTCGCCGCCAGCTCGGCTTCGGTCGGCCCATCCTCGGCCATACGCTTGACCACGTCGCGCACCACGGCCAGCGTCTCGGCCGCCCTGTCGGCGCGGGTCGAGGTGGTGATGGACAGCGCCTCGGAATGCTGGTGGTCGACGAGGTCGGAGCTGACGCTGTAGGCCAAGCCGCGCTTTTCGCGTACCTCGTCGAACAGCCGCGAGGTGAAGGTGCCGCCGCCGAGGATCTCGTTCATCAGCACCGCGGCGAAGAAGTCCGGCGCATTCCGCTTCACCCCGGGATAGGCGAGTTGCAGCGAGGCCTGCGGCTGGTCGTACACGACCTCGAGCTGCTGACCAAGCTTCAGGTCGATGTCGGGAACGGGCGTCAGCGCCTGCTTTTCCGGCAGGCTGCCGAACACCAGGTCGAGCTTCTGCTTCAGCGTCTCGGCGTCGATGGCGCCGACCACCGCGACATGCAGGCCGTCGCGGGCGAAATTTGCTTTGTGGAAGGCGCTGAGATCGGCCGGCGTGATCGTCGCGATGCTTTGCCTGGTGCCCTGGTCGGGCCGCGCATAGGGATGCCTGCCGTAGATCGCGTCCAGCCATTTGCGTTGGGCGAGCGTATCGGGATCGCGCTCGCTGGCGATGATGCCGGACAGGATTTGCGCGCGGATGCGGTCGATCGGCACCTGGTCGAAGCGCGGCTGGTTGACCGCCACGCGCAACAGGTCGAAGGCGCCGTCGCGCTGGTCGGCCAGCATGCGCATCGAACCGTAGATGCCGTCGCGCTGCGCATCGAAGCTCATCTCGGCGCCGACCTCGTCAAGCTTGATCTGGAAGGCCTCGCTGTCGAGGTTGCCGGCACCTTCGTCGAACAGGCCGCTCATCAGATTGGCAAGCCCTTCCTTACCGGGCGGATCCTGCGTCGCGCCGCCATCGAAAACGAAGCGGATGGCGACGATCGGCACCGAATAATCCTCCACCAGCCAGGCGGTAATGCCCTTCGACGAGGTCACCTCCTGGATGTTCATGGCAGCACGGGCGGAAAGCGCCGGCAGGACGAGGAAGACGAGGGAGAGGATGAGGGTTGCTAGAAGCGGGCCGGCGTGCTGGCGCTTCCCTTCTCCCTTTGTGGGAGAAGGGGAGGAGCCCACGACGGGAGAAGGCAGAGCGGGACCATGCTGGCTCATCATCACATCAATTCCCAGCTTGGGTTTGCGGCAGAAGATAGCCGGTCGTTGCGTGGTCGAGATGGAGGTAGCGGGCAGCGACTTCCTTGACCTGGTCGGCGGTGACCTTGCGGATGCGGTCCGGCCATTGCTGAACGTCCTGGACGTTGCCGCCGGTGGCGAGCGTCGAGCCGTAGATGTTGGCCATGTCCTCCTGCTTGTCGCGGGCAAAGATCATCGAGCGGACGAAACGGTCCTTGGATTTTTCCAGCTCGTCGCTGGTGACGCCGTCTTTGGCGATGCGGGCGATCTCGGTGTCGACCGCGGCCTCGACGTCGGCAAGCTTGGCATCGCCGCGCGGCGCGCCGTAGACGGTGAAATTGGTGTCGTCGAGCATGGTGCCCTGGAAGAAGGCGCCGGCCGTCGCGGCAATGCCTTGCCTGACGACAAGCTCCTGATAGAGCCGGCTGCGGTTGCCGCCGCCGAGGATTTCGGACAGCACGTCGAGCGCTTCGGCTTCGCCGGGCTTTGCCGTGTGATAGGACGGAACCACCCACTGCGTGGTAAAGCTCGGCACGCTGACGCGCCCGTCGGTCAGCGTCACCGTACGCCTGGTGTTCTGCTCCGGCTCGACCGGGCGGATGCGCGGCGGCAGATCCGGGCCGCGCGCGACCTTGCCATAGGTCTTTTCGGCCAGCGCCTTGACCGTTTCCGGCTCGACATCGCCGGCCACCACCAGCACGGCGTTATTGGGTGTATAATACTTGTTGTAGAAGGCCATCGCGTCGGTGCGGTTCAGCTTCTCCATCTCCTGCATCCAGCCGATGACCGGGATGCGGTAGGGCTGGTTCTGCCACAGCGTGGCATCGACTTCCTCGTCGAGCACCGCCTGCGGATTGCTATCGATGCGCGAGCGGCGCTCCTCGAGGATGACGTCGCGCTCCGTCTTGATGACATCGTCGGTGAGGATGAGGTTGCGCATGCGGTCGGCCTCGAAGCCCATCATCTCACCGAGCGCCTGCGGCACCACCGTCTCGTGAAAGGCGGTGTAGTCGTAGGAGGTAAAGGCGTTGTCCGAGCCGCCGATGGCGGCGACGGCGCGGTCGAGCTCGCCGGCCGCATGGTTGCTGGTCGCCTTGAACATCAGATGCTCGAAGAAATGGGCGATGCCGGACTTGCCCGGCGGCTCGTCGGCGCTGCCGATCTTGTACCAGACCATATGGGTGACGATCGGGGCGCGGTGATCGGGGATGACGACGACCTCCATGCCGTTGTCGAGCAGGAAATCGGTCACGACGCCGTCGTCGGGATTGTTGCCCGCCAGAGCCGGCGCGGCCATCACCAGAGCCAGCCCCAAGAGCGTTCCGCGCAGCCATTCAGCCTGAAATGTCATAGATGGCTCCGGTTTGGTGGTCGGACGATAGGCGGGGTTGCTGGTCGAGGCAAAGCGAATTGTGCGTCATTTTGAAGGCGCCATCGCGGACACCGAATTCAGGCGGCCTCGATAAACCGGATGACCGTCTCGCCATAGTTGCGCTCATCGACAACCGAAAAGCCCGGCCCTGCCTCGAACGGCGCCGCCGCCGCTTCCTCGACGACGCAGAGCGCGCCGGGGGCGAGCCAGCCGCCGGCCTTGGCCGAGCGCAAGGCCCGTTCGCCAAGGCCTTTGCCATAGGGCGGATCGGCGAAGACCAGGCCGAATGCGGCGATGGTGCCCGCCTCGCCCAGGGCCGTCGCGTCGCGGCGGAATGTCTTGGTGCGGCCGGTGAGGCCGAAGGCCTCGACATTGGTGCGGATCAGGCCGCGCCCCTCGGCGGATTCTTCGATGAAGACAGCGTAGGAGGCGCCGCGCGACAGCGCTTCGAGGCCGAGCGCACCGGTGCCGGCGAACAGGTCGAGGACGCGCGCGCCGTCCAGTCTTTCGGGAAAGCGATGCGCCAGCACGTTGAAGACCGCCTCACGCGTGCGGTCGGTCGTCGGGCGGATGGCAAAGGTGCGGGGCGTCGCCAGCGGACGCCCGCGAAACTCACCGCCGACGATCCGCATTGCTTCCCTTCGGGCCGCCGCGCGGCCGGTCGCCACCGCCATCCTGACGCTCGCCGCGTGGCTTGCCGAACGGCTTTGCACCGCCGCCTTGCGGCTTGCCGCCGGGCTTGCCGTAAGACGGCTTGAAAGAGGCCTTGCGCGCCTTGTTTTCTGCCGCCTTGGCGGCGTCTGCCTCCGCCCTGCCCTTGCCGATCGGCCGTGCGCCCGGCGCCATCCAGACATTGGCCTTGCGCTGGCCCGGCGGCTCGATCGGCCGCTGCTCGCGTTCGGACTTCTTCCCACCGAAGCCGCCACGCGGCTTGTCGCCACGGGGTTTGTCCCCGAAGTCGCTACGTTCAGGTCTGGGGCCACGCTCGCCAAAGCTCTTATTCGGCCCAAAGCTCCTGTCGGGGCTTGTCGACAGCTTGCCGAGCGCTTCGTCGCGGCTGCCTTCGCGACGCTTGCGGTTCTTGATCAGGCCGCCCTCGCCGATCGGCCGGCGTTCGCCGTCGCGGGTGAATTTCGGCCGCTCAGGCTCCTCCTCCCGCTCACGCCTGACCGGCTTGTTGGAAAATGGCTTGGCGATATCGGCGTCGAAATTGGCGCCGGACTCTTCGACCAGACGCTCGCCGAGTTGGTCGCGCAGCACGCGGCCCTTGATCTCCAGCACATGGCCTTCCGGCAAATCATCGAGCTGGAACGGCCCGTAGGAAATGCGGATCAGCCGCGTCACGTCGAGACCGAGCGAGCCCAGGATGTTCCTGACCTCGCGGTTCTTGCCTTCGCGCAGGCCGAGTGTCAGCCAGGCGTTCGAGCCCTGCTCGCGGTCGAGCGTCGCTTCGATGGCGCCATAAAAGACGCCGTCGACGGCAAGCCCTTCGCGCAGGCCGGCAAGCGCGCTTTCCTCGACCTTGCCGTGGACGCGCACGCGGTAGCGCCTGAGCCAGCCGGTGGCCGGCAGTTCGAGGACGCGCGACAGGCCGCCATCATTGGTAAGCAGCAGGAGGCCTTCGGTGTTGATGTCGAGCCGGCCGATGGTCATCAGCCGCGGCAGCCCGGGGGGCAGCACATCGAAGACGGTCTTGCGGCCTTCGGGATCGCGATTGGTGGTGACCACGCCGGCCGGTTTGTGGAACAGGAACAGCCTGGTGCGCTCGATCGGCGGGATCTCCATGCCGTCGAGATGGATGATGTCGCCGGGCATCACGTTGAAGGCCGGCGAGGACAACACCTTGCCATTGACCTTGACGCGACCGGCCGCAATCAATTCCTCGGCATCGCGGCGCGAGGCCAGGCCGGCACGCGCCAGCCGCTTGGCAATGCGTTCGCCGGCTTCTTCCGTTACCTCGACGCGACGCGGGCGCGGCTTGAAGCCGCCGTCCGACGCCGCCCGTGCCGTTTGTGCACCTTGCGGCCGATCGCCGCCAAAATCACGCTTAGGACGATCGCCGAAGTCACGCTTGGGACGGTCGAAGCGCCTTTCACCGTGCTCGCCTTCGGCTGCGACCGGCCGGTCGCCGCGCGGCGCGTAGGGCTTGCGCGGACCTTCGCGCTTCTCATAAGGCTTGCCCTCCGGACGCGGCCCTTTGCTGAACGGCCGGTCGCTGCCTTTGAAGTCGCGCTTCGGCCGTTCGCCTTCGGCCGCCGCTGGCCGGTCGCCGCGCGGTGCGTACGGCTTGCGTGGACCGTCGCGCTGTTCATAAGGCTTGCCTTCTGGACGCGGCCCTTTGCTGAATGGCCGGTCGCCTTTGAAGTCGCGCTTCGGCCGTTCGCCTTCGGCCGCCGCCGGCCGGTCGCCGCGCGGAGTGTAGGTTTTTTTGGCGCCGAAGGACGGCTTGACGCCCTTGCCAGGAGCGCTATCGCGACCGCGCGGCCCCGCCGGTTTCGGGCCGGCCTTGCGCGGGAATTTCTTCTTTTTGTCGTCCATGTGGCCTTTGCTCGTTTGCGCGGGTAGTAACAGGATCGCGCTCAAGTGGCGAGGAGATAATCGGAATGGAAACCGCGTGAAGCGGCAGGATTTCATGGCGCTGGCGCTGAAAGAGGCCGAAGCCGCCGCCCAGCGTGGCGAGGTGCCGGTTGGCGCGGTCGTCGTCGGCGGCGATACGGTCGTTGCGAGTGCCGGCAACCGCACCCGCGAGTTCGCCGATCCCACCGCTCATGCCGAGATGCTGGCGATCCGCGAAGCCTGCCGCAAGCTTTCCAGCGAGCGGCTCAGCGGCCACGATCTCTATGTGACGCTGGAGCCGTGCGCCATGTGCGCCGGCGCCATCTCCTTCGCCAGGTTGCGCCGGCTCTATTTCGGCGCTGCCGACGAGAAGGGCGGCGCAGTGGTCAACGGCGTTCGCTTCTTCACGTCACCGACCTGCCACCATGTGCCCGACATCTATCCGGGCATGGCCGAGAACGCTGCGGCAGCGCTGCTGAAAGACTTTTTTCGCGAGCGACGCGGACCCTAATTTTCCGGTCCGGCAGACGGTCCAAATCCAAGTCAGCCAATCCAGCCAGCCAATCCAGGCAAGAACGTCTCTGGCCCAGCCAGTCTACCAGGGCAGCCAGTCGAACATGCCGCCGCTCTTGCTCTTGGCGGCCGCCTCCTTCTTGAGGCGGCGTTCCTTCTTGTACTCATCCTCGCCGAGGTCATCCACCGGCGCGGTGGGGGCGGCGGCGCGGTATTGCACCGGCGGCTCGCTCAGATATCTGCGGGTGGTCGGGTCGCCCTGTTTGCCTTCAGCCAGACGGCGCTTGACTTCCGCGGCGCGGCCCTTGTCCGAATCCGCTGGAGTCCAGGCCGGCGGATGGCTCGAAGCCGACTGCGCCATCGCGGCCTTGACGGCCACCGGGTCGGTCTGCACGTCATCGACAATCTGCGCCTGGTAGGCCGGGTCGTCCTGATGCAGGGTGGCATCGGCGCGCAGGCGGGCACGGCGCTGCTCCGGCGATTCGGGCCATTCGGCACTTGCCGTCTCGATGCTTTCCTGGGGCGGCGGCAACACTTCCTTCTGCCCCGGCCCTGGCTTCACCAGCGTGGGGCGCGGCTTGTAGTCGATGTTGTTCTTGCGCTTGGGTGCAAAGGAAAAAGCCCCCGTGAGGTCGTCGGCAAGCTGCGAGGCAGCAGGCTTGTCGGTCCCGTAAGTGGGCGAGCCCATGCAGCCGGACAAGGCGAGGCCCGATACGACAAGCGGCGCCAGCAGCGCAACGCGCGCGTAAGTTCTCTCGGTCATGCCAAAAAGTCCCACTGTAGACAGCCTCTCGATTGCCGCCGGCCAAAGAAAGGTCCGGTCCCCGTCGCCTATGCTCTTCCGACGGAATTCCGGCGACAATTTGTCGTCCGGAGTTTCGCGTGTTTACCTCAACCACTCGTTAAGGGCAACGCGCCGGGGCCGATCGGCTGCCCGCCTTGGCATTTGTGCACCGCCTTAGAGGCGGCTCAAAGCCTTGAGTTCATGCAGGACAGCGGCGTCACGGGCCGAAACATCCGGGAATTCCGGATCTGAGCCGACATCGGCGGTGTAGCGCCAGGAGCGCGCGCACTTCACCAGGCCGCGGTCCTCCGCCTTCTCGACGACCACGGCGACGCCCTTGACGTCGTCGAGGGTAAAGCTGCCCGCCGGCGCCTTGCCGTGCACGATAACCAGATCACTGGTGATCGCCATCTCTGCCATATCGACATCGGCGATCGCCGCTTCGAGCGCGGCATCGTCGAGGGTGACGACCGGCACCGCTTCCAGCGAAGAGCCGATGACCTTCTGCGCGCGGGCGATTTCCAGCGCGCCGGTGACGACACGGCGGACCTGCCGCACCTTGCGCCACTTCTCCGCCAGCGCCTCGTCCTTCCAGTCCGCCGGGATTTTCGGGAACTGGTCGAGATGCACGGAGACCGCATCCGGATGACGGTCGAGCCAAGCCTCCTCCATAGTGAAGGGCAGCATCGGCGCCAGCCATTTCACCAGGCAGTCGAAGAGATGGCGCACCACCTGCACGGAAGCCTTGCGCTTCACGCTGGAAGGCGCTTCGCAGTAAAGCGCGTCCTTGCGGATGTCGAAATAGAAGGCCGACAGCTCGACCACCATGAAGTCGAGCAGCGCGCGGGTGATGCGCTTGAATTCGAACGCGTCGTAGCCCGAGCGTACGGCTTCATCGAGTTCAGCGAGCCGGTGCAGCATCAGCCGCTCAAGTTCCGGCATCTTGTCCAGCGGCACCTCCTCGCCGTCGTCATGGGCGAGCGTGCCCAGCATCCAGCGGATGGTGTTGCGCAGCTTGCGGTAGGCGTCGATATTGGTCTGCAGCACGTTCTTGCCGAGCCTCTGGTCTTCCCAATAATCGGTCGTCACCACCCACAGCCGCAAGATGTCGGCGCCGGACTGCTTGATGACGTCCTGCGGCACGACGGTGTTGCCGAGCGACTTCGACATTTTCCGCCCCTCCTCATCCATGGTGAAGCCATGGGTGACGACGGTGTCATAGGGCGCCCTGCCCCTGGTGCCGCAGCTTTCGAGCAGCGACGAGTGGAACCAGCCGCGATGCTGATCGGAGCCTTCGAGATAGAGGTCGGCCGGCCATTTCAGGTCGGGCCGGTCCTCAAGCGTGAAGGCATGCGTCGAGCCTGAATCGAACCAGACATCGAGGATGTCCATGACCTGCTGCCATCTCGAGGCATCGTGATTGCCGAGGAACCGCTCCTTGGCGCCGGCGGCGAACCAGGCGTCGGCGCCTTCTTTCTCGAAGGCGTCCATGATGCGCTGGTTGACTGCCTCGTCGCGCAGCACGTTGCCGTCGGCATCGGCAAAGACGGCGATCGGCACGCCCCAGGCGCGCTGGCGCGACAGCACCCAGTCGGGGCGCTCCTCGATCATGGCGCGGATGCGGTTCTGGCCGGCGGCGGGCACGAAGCGGGCATCGTCGATGGCTTTCAGCGCGCGGCCGCGCAGCGTCGTGCCGTCGCCAAGCTCCTTGTCCATATAGACGAACCATTGGGGCGTGTTGCGGAAGATGATCGGCTTCTTCGAGCGCCAGGAATGCGGATAGGAGTGCTTCAGGCGGCCGCGCGCGAACAGCGCGTTGCGCTTGATCAGCTCGTCGATGACAGCCTGGTTGGCGTTGCCCTTCTTGCCATTGTCGTCGATGACGCGCGCCGCTCCACCCTCGCGGTGCGGGCCGAAGCCCGGCGCGTCCTTGGTGAAGAAGCCGGCATCGTCAACGGTGAAGGGGATCGCAGTGTCGATGCCGCGCTGGCGAAGATCAGAGGCGGCATCCATCCAGGCGTCAAAGTCTTCCCGGCCGTGTCCCGGCGCGGTGTGGACGAATCCGGTGCCGGCATCGTCGGTGACATGATCGCCGGCGAGCATGGGCACGGGAAAATCGTAGCCGCCACCCAGACTTTTGAGGGGATGCGAAAGCGTAAGATTTTCAAGCTCTTCGGCGCCAACGTTGCGAAGCCGATTCAGGGTGACCTTGGCCTTCGCGGCAGCGTCGTCGGCAAGTTTCTCAGCAAAGATCAGCTTTTCGCCGGGCTGGGGACCAAAGGCGTTCTCGGCCGCCGTAACCTCGTAGAGACCATAGTTGATGCGCGGCGAGTAATTGACGGCGCGATTGCCGGGGATTGTCCACGGCGTCGTCGTCCAGATGACGACGTTGGCATCAAGCAGATCGAGCGACGTCTGCGTCAGTTTGGGATCCAGGGCTGGCTGCCCATCCTCGATGTTGATGACCTGGCGAGCGAGGCTGACGACCGGAAACTTCGCCCAGATCGTGTCCGACTCATAGTCCTGGTATTCGACCTCCGCCTCGGCCAGCGCGGTGCGCTCGACCACGCTCCACATCACCGGCTTGGAGCCGCGATAGAGCTGGCCGGACATGGCGAATTTCAGCAGCTCGCCGGCGATCCGCGCCTCGGCGTGGAAAGCCATCGTCGTATAGGGATTGTCGAAGTCGCCGACGACGCCAAGCCGCTGGAATTCGGAACCCTGCACCTTGATCCAGTGCGCCGCAAACTCGCGGCATTCCTGCCGGAACTCGTTGACCGGCACCTCGTCCTTGTTCTTGCCCTTGGCGCGGTACTGCTCTTCGATCTTCCATTCGATCGGCAGGCCGTGGCAATCCCAACCGGGTACATAGTTCGAGTCATAGCCGCGCATCTGGAATGAGCGGGTGATGACGTCCTTGAGGATCTTGTTCAGCGCATGGCCGATATGGATGTTGCCATTGGCATAGGGCGGGCCGTCGTGCAGCACGTATTTTTCGCGGCCGGCAGCGTCTTCGCGCAGCTTGCGGTAAAGGTCCATGTCCTGCCAGCGCTTGACCAGCAGCGGTTCCTTTTCCGGCAAACCGGCGCGCATCGGAAAATCCGTCTGCGGCAGGTAGAGCGTTTTGGAATAGTCGATCGTCTCGGCGGTCTCGGTATCAGTCATTCGTCTGCCATATGCGTTGCCCGGCGGTGAAAGAGCCCGGGCGTTGAACTATCATGATCTGGAAAAAGCGCGAGAGGCCGCGCGCAAGATTCCCGGCGGCCCCGGCGGCGGTCAAGCCGCCCGGAACACCGGGCCTGTAATTCGTATTGCAGTCGCGAGAAGGCGCGAAAAGCTCGTCATGGCTGGGCTTTTAACCGAGACAGGCGATATTGAAAAGCCCGAACTCTGATGCTTCCTTGCGTTAAGTGCCAATTGCGCATACATTTGTAGGCAAATGGCCTGCAGTACCAAGGAAACAATTCATGTCGGTCGCAGCAAGGGCAATTCGCGCAACACACGACTTTTCCGTCCCTACGGACAAGATCGATCATCTGCGCAGTTTGGGTTTCAGTAGCGAAGAACTCTATCGTATCGTTGCCCCCCGCCGCACGCTGGCGCGTCGCAAGGAACATGCCGAGCCGCTTTCGCCAGCTGAATCCGACCGCGCGCTGCGCCTTGAACGCATCGCCGAGCAGGCGGATCGGGTATTCGGTAGCCATGAGAAAGCCCAGCGTTGGCTGAGAAGCGAGATCATAGCATTGGATGGTGCAAGGCCGATCGATCTCCTTGAGACAGAGACCGGCGCCCACGTCGTTTCCGAAGAGCTTATCCGTATCGACTTTGGCATGCTTGCCTGACGATGCGCATCTGGCGCATCTCCAATTTCGCGGATCTCTCGGGTCGTGGCGGAACGCTCGTTGATGGAAGATGGAACAGGCGCGGGATGCCCATCGTCTATTGCACCGACCACCCTTCGACGGCACTGCTGGAGATACTGGTGCATGCGACGCGCGAAACCGTTCCGGAAACCTACCAGCTTATCGAAATCGACGTTCCGGACGGAATAGAAATGACCGAACCGGTTATCCATGACGGCTGGGACAAGGACATGGAATCGACACGGCGACAGGGCACGGACTTTCTCTCGGCCAATCGTTACGCGCTCATGAAAATCCCTTCGATCATAATGCGCAAGGCAAACAACTATCTGCTCAACCCGACCCATGACGATGCGTCACGCATTACGATTGCGGGCCTATACCATTATCCGTTCGACAGCCGTTTGATCAAATGAGCCGACGCCCGCCCGCTCACATCGAGAAATCGAAGCGATAGGTCGTCGACACGCCGATCGTGAACTGGTTGCGATCGCCGCGCTCCTTGACCAGGCTGGAATCGCCGGCCGGGCCCATCAGGCGGGAATATTCGCCGAACAGACTGGCCGTCATCGGTTCGGTCACCTTCCAGGTCACCGCGCCGCCCAGGCCCGCCGACTTCACCCCGCCACCGGGATGATATTCGCTGAGCCCCGAGGCCAGGGACTCCTCGGCATCAACGCCGTAATAGGCGTCGAAATAGTCCGATGAGGCGAACGAAACGCGCGGCCCGCCCGAAATCCTGACATCGGGGGTCACATCGTAAAAGGCGTCGGCGGCGATGTCGGCGACAAAGCCGTTATGGGCGCGAATGCCATGCCGCAATTCGGCGCGGGCACGCAGCCAATCCAAAGGATAGAATTCGAAGAAGCCGCCAGCCTCGCCGCCCCAGGGCACCGGGTCGAGACCCTTCAACTCGTCGGCATCACCACCGTCGCGGGAAAACAGGAACTTGCCTGTCAGGCCGGCGCGGACGCCGCCATCGTCGATCAATGCCAACGAGATATTGTCGTTGCGCGAGGTGAAGCGCGCCGCGGGACCAGCCTTGCCGAGCGAGATGATCGGCGAGGCGCTGAGCAGGTACCGTTTGCCGCCTTCGAAATTCGGGGCAACCATGCCGGTGGCGCCGACCGTCAGGTACCAGTCTCCGGACATCCAGCCGAAGGTGCCCTCGCCTGCCTTGGCAACGCCGCAGGTGCCGAGCATGAATGCGGCCAAGACCGTCGGGACAGACCGCATCGTTACTCCATACGTCGAACGCGTTGACGAACACTATCAGCCTTCATCCAAGCCATGGCGCCAGTTCGGTAAAATTTGACTTAATGTCCGTAACCTTGGCAGCGTTGGCCGGGCTGTTTTCCGCATTGCAGCGAATTGTACTGGCGCACCAAGATTCCAGATCAAGACGTTTGGAATGCGCCAGCAGCTGCTTCGGCAGGGGTTATAAATATTCGCGGGCAAACATGCCCGCGCTGTGAAGAGCGCGCCGACCGGCACCCAGCCCCGCATTCCAAACCGGCCAAGCGTGAATCATATGCGGCCAAATTTCGAGACGTACTTTGACGTCAGCCGCGCCAGCGGCTTCCGCGAGCCGAGTTGCGTCCGACAACAGCGTCTCGGCCGAACCGACTTGTATAAGCATTGGGGGAAATCCGCTCAGATCGGCGAACAAAGGCGAGATCAGCGGATCGCGCCGACCAACGCCATTGGGAACATAGGCGGTTGCCAGTTCCCCCAAATACGCCCGGTGGATGATAGGGTCGATTGCGTCCTTGGTTGATAGTGTCGCGCCGGACATCGAAAGGTCCGTCCAGGGCGAACACAGCCAAAGACATCGCGGCAACCGCTCGCCTGCCGTGCGCAATATACTGACCAGGCACAGGGTGAGATTGCCGCCCGCACTGTCTCCCCCAACCACGATGCGATCCGGCGCGATGCCTTGCCGCCTCAGAAAGCGCCATGCGGTGAGTGCGTCTTCATGTTGCGCAGGGAAAGGATGTTCCGGCGCGCGTCGATAGTCGATCGCGAGGGTGCGCATTCCCATTGCCCGACCTGCCTCGGTCACCATTCGACGATGACTTTTAAGAGAGCCGGAGCAGTAGCCGCCACCGTGGAAAAAGAGCAGAATCTTATCCCTGTCACTGCCAGGCGCCAGGGACCACTCTCCCTCGAGGCCATCGAAAACCACATGCTCGCATCGGATGTCCTCCGCGACCGGCCAGACCGAACCGACTTCGTCGAGCCGTGCCCGGCGTTCGTCCCAGCGGACCGTTCGTGGTTTTGACGTCAACAGCCTGCGGATGGCATTGATCTCCAGCAGATCGCGGTGTTCGTCCATATCGCTCATTTTGCTTCCCCAGCCTCATCAAGCGTAGAAAACGGTATACAGCAGCAGCCGCACGTCATCGATAAAGGGCCAATTCCAGCGCTGGCAATTTTTCGTTTCACTTGCGCCATGGCGAATACACGGGACGACGGGGGTCGCCCGTAAACCCGCTTGTCATCTTTTAGCGCTGGCCCACCGCTGCACACGATCGAATATTCCATCTGGTATTTGGCCGCTTCGGATAAAAAGCGAAGGTCTGGCAAGCGGATCGCTCGGGAGTGTTGCGCTCACAGCCTGCTCGCTGGACGGGCAAGGCGATCGGCGCTACCTTTCGGAACAAAGAAGCTAGGCAACCTTGACGGAGAAGGGCAATGACCGTGCACAGCGATGCCATGAAAGACGCCATTGGCCAGACGCGGGCGAAGTGGGGATGGTTCGTCGCGCTCGGGGTGCTGCTGCTCATCGTCGGCGGCATTGCTTTCGGCAATCTGTTCATCGCAACCGTCGCCTCGGTTTATGTCGTCGGCTGGCTGATGCTGATGGCCGGCATTGTCGAGATCATCCATGCCTTCGGCGTGAAGACATGGGGCCGCTTCTTCTATTGGCTGCTCAGCGGGCTTCTCTACGCCGTCGCCGGGTTCTTCGCCTTCTACAATCCACTGCTGGCCTCGGCGGTGCTGACATTCCTCCTGGCGGTCGCGCTGCTTGCCTCAGGCGTGCTCAGGGCCTGGGTCGGCTACAGCCACCGGCCGCAGCCGGGCTGGGGCTGGGTGGTCACGGCCGGCGTCATCAGCGCGCTGGCGGGACTGGTCATCGCCATGGGTTGGCCGTTCAACAGCGTGTGGGTGCTCGGCCTGTTCCTAGCCGTCGACCTGATTTTCCAAGGCTGGACCTTCATTGCCGTCGGCCTGGCGCTGAAGAGATAAATTGTGATCGACATGGCGGATTGCAGGACGCCGACAGGTAATGCTCGTCGTTCATTTCTATCGCATACCTTCGAGATTGGCTGAAATCCCCAGCTTCGTCATCCCAGGGCGAAGCGACGCGGACGACGACGGCGCGGGTTGTCAAAACGCGATCGCGCGGTCCAGCCCGGAAAGCGGCCTGACGCCGGCGAGCAGTGCCTTCGCCTCGGCCTCGTCACGCTTCATCTGGGCGACCAGCGCGTCAAGCCCGTCGAACTTCACCTCCGAGCGCAGGTAGCCGAAGAAGGACACGGCACAAATCTCGCCATAGAGGTCGCCGGAAAAGTCGAAGACGAAGGTCTCCAGCAATGGCGCGCCATTGTCGTCGACCGTCGGCCGGCGGCCGAAGCTGGCGACGCCATCATGAAGGGAACCGTCGGCGCGGCGGAAGCGGACGGCATAAATCCCTTCCTTGAGGGTGGCTTCCGGCGAAAGCCTCATGTTTGCGGTCGGAAAGCCGAGTGTCCGGCCGAGCTGCTGGCCGCCGATCACCTCCGCCTCGACGGTGAAACGGTAGCCGAGCAAGCCGGCGGCCTCGGCCACATTGCCCTCGCACAGCAGCGTGCGTATGCGGCTCGACGACACCACCTCGGCGCTTTCGTCGCGAAACGCATCGACCAGCGTGACGCCGAAGCCGTGGCGCTCGCCGGCAGCCATCAGATAGGCCGGACCGCCCTGGCGGTCCTTGCCGAAATGGAAATCGAAGCCGGTGACGGCGTGGCTTATGCCGAGGTTGCGCTCGAGCACGCCGGTGACGAAAGCCTCCGCCGACAAGGAGGCGAACTCGCGTGTGAACGGCTGCTCGACCAGCGCCGCAAAGCCCAGATGCGACAACAGCCGCGCCTTCATCGGCGGCGGTGTCAGCACGAACAACGGCATGTCCGGCCTGAAAACCTTTCGCGGATGCGGTACGAAGGTCAGCACCAGGGCGGGTACGCCGCGACGCTCCGCTTCGGCGCGCGCGCGTTCGAGCACCGCCTGGTGGCCGCGGTGGACGCCGTCGAAATTGCCGATAGCCACCACGCCGCCGCGCAGATGGGCCGGCAGCGGTGCGGTTGCGGAAATGCGTTCGAACATTGCCGTCATGGCTTGAACCTATTGCAGTCTGGGAATCACCGCGACCGGCCTGTAGCCGTATTTTTCCAGAAAGGCCGCGAGCCTGGCCGGATCCGGCTGCAGCGTCTCACCGTAATCGCGGGCATGGATGCCGCCCGATACGTAGAGCACGTCGAAGCCATTGTCGGCCGCGCCCTTGATGTCGGTCATCATGCCGTCGCCGATGGCCAGAACTTGCGAACGCTCGACCGGGCGGCCGAGAATGACGGCGACCTCCTTCATGGCGACGTCATAGACCGGCGCGTACGGCTTGCCGGCGATCAGCGTGCGTCCGCCAAGCTGTGCGTATTCGCGGGCCAAAGCGCCTGCGCACCAGATCATGCGTTCGCCGCGCTCGACGACGATGTCGGGATTGGCGCAGATGAAGGGCAGGTTCCTGGCACGCAGCCGCCGCAGAAGATCGGCATAATCTTCCGGCTTCTCCACCTCGTCGTCGAACAGGCCGGTGCAGACCACGCCGGATGCTTCGAACTCCTCGACGAGCTCGACGTCGAGGCCCTCATAGAGCGTGAAATCCCGATCGGCGCCTATATGGAAGATCTTTCGCGGCCCTTCGGCGATCAGATCGCGGGTAACGTCGCCGGACGTTACGACACGGTCATAGGCAGCGGGAGGAACGCCGATGGCGTTCATCTGCGCCACCACGTCGGCGCTGCGGCGCGGCGAATTGGTGATCAGCACGACAGGTATTCTCGCCGCGCGAGCAGCGATCAGCGCGGCAGCCGCCGCCGGGAAATGCCATTCGCCATTGTGCACCACGCCCCAGACGTCGCACAGTATGGCTGAATAGGCTCCCGACAAGTCTGCGAGCGAACCGATGATGTCGGGCGAATCCGCCATGCCGTTGTCCCTGTACCATGATGCTTGCAAGCGCCGCGACCGACGGTCCGTAGCGGCCGGCCCGGATTAACCGAAGCGCTTCGCCCTGTCACCAGCTTTCATTGTGTCCGCAAAATTGTCGTCCGGGAACTAAGGCAGGAGGCCCGGCGCACTGGCGCAAAGGCTCCTGCCCTCATGCCCTTGCGGATGATGGAAGCATGTGGTGAGTGTTCCCATCCGGAGGCGCGCTCTTGCCTGAACCCGCCAACCACCTTGCCTTCGCGCTGGTCTGCCTCGGCATGGTGCTGACGCCCGGCCCGAACATGATCTATCTGATCTCGCGCTCGCTGTCGCAGGGGCCGAAGGCCGGGCTGATCTCGCTGGGCGGCGTGGCGCTCGGTTTCTTGTTCTATGTGCTGTCGGCGGCGTTCGGCATCACCGCGCTGCTGCTCGCCGTACCCTTTGCCTATGATGTGCTGCGCCTTGCCGGCGCGCTCTATTTGCTGTGGCTCGCCTGGCAAGCGGTGAAGCCCGGCGGGCGCTCGCCCTTCCATATCCGCGAACTGCCGAAAGACAGGCCGCGCAAGCTGTTCGCGATGGGCCTGATGACCAACCTGCTCAACCCGAAGGTGGCAGTGCTCTATCTGTCGCTGCTGCCGCAATTCATCAGCCCCGGCAAGGGCCACGTGCTGTCGCAGCTTCTAGTGCTCGGTGCCACGCAGGTCGCGATCAGCCTGACCGTCAACGCCATCATCGCGGTGACGGCCGGCTCGATCGCAGTTTTCTTCGCCGGGCGGCCCTTATGGATGGTGATCCAGCGCTGGATGATGGGCACGGTGCTGACCGCGCTGGCCGTCAAGATGGCAACCGACGCGCAACGCTGATCGGTCCTACATCGGCCGCCTGACCTGCTCCGCCCGCTCCGGTTCGACCACCCTGCGATAAAGATGCCAGGTCGCGTGGCCAAGGATGGGCATGACGACGGCAAGCCCGGCAAATAGCGGGATCGAGCCGATGACCAGGAGCACGGCGACCATCAGGCCCCACAGCGCCATCTGTAGCGGGTTTGTCAGGACGGCGCGCGCCGACGTCTCGACTGCCGAGACCGCGCCGACATCGCGGTCCAGCAGCAGCGGAAAGGCGACGACGGTCGTCGCCAGCACGATCGCGGCGAAGGCGAACCCGGCCAGGTTGCCGAGCAGGATCAGCGTCCAGCCCTTGCTGGTCGTCAGCACCTCGCGAACAAAGCCGGCAATAGAGGCCGGAGGCTGATTGCCGTACAGGCTGGTGTAGATCGATTGCGCGGTGAACAGCCAGAGCAGGAACAGTACCAGCAGCATGATACCGATGACTGCAATCGCGGGGAGCGCCGGCGAGTGGCGCACGTCGAGCGCATGCCACCAGGATGTATCCATGCCGAACTCGCGCCGGCGGCTGATTTCGTAAAGGCCGATAGCCGCGAACGGACCGACCAAAGCGAAGCCGGACATCAGCGGATAGATGAGCTGGATGGCGTTCGAGCCCGAGGTCCATTGCGTCAGGATCAGGCCGACCACCGGATAGATCAGGCACAGGAACACATAATGCGACGGCTTGGCCCAGAAATCCTCGACGCCGAGACGGAGCGCATCAATCAGATCCTCGGTGCTGATGCGGCGCACCTTGGGCTGTACATGCATTCCACGTGCATCAGCCATGACATGAAAGCTGGCCATAACCTTTCTCCCGTGTGTCGGAGCGGTCACCGCCAGGATGGCCGCCCGCAGCTGCCACTTCAAGAACGGTGACATGATAGCCGATCTGGGCGTGCTTGTCGCCAGCGCCCGGCGCCGGGGCGCCGGGCGCTGAGCGAACAGTTACGCCGCGAAGCGATCGATCACCTCGCCCAGCGGCAAGTGACCGAAGCAAGCGCCTGACCCGGCGGGCTTTTCGCCAGCTTCGACAGCGAGCGCGTATTGCACGGCCGGATCGGCTTCGATGCGGCGGCGTAGCGCCGCCAGCTTCGGGTAAGCGGCGCCGTCGACCGCCTGGTGGAATTCTGCCCAGCGCGCCACGCCGATCAACGTGGTGTCGGCAAGCGTCAGCCGCTCGCCGATCAGGAAATCCGTGTCGAGGATCATCGCCTCAAGCTGGTTATGGCGGTTGGTAACGACCTTGCGGCCGAAATCACGCAAAGTCGCCAGCAGCACCGGTTCGGCCGACTCCATTTCATATGCCGCCCAGAGCGGGGTGAAGGCGGCGGTGAAGCCGGTGTTTATGAAGGCGACCAGCTGGTGCATCCGGTCGGCCTCCGGCGAGCGAGGATCGAAGCTGATACGGCGTTGCGTATCGCGGGCTTCGAGCCAGGCGGCAATCGCCATGGTCTCGGTGAGCACCCTGCCCTCGTCCGTGATCAATACCGGCGTTTCCTGACGGCCGTTGATGCTGGCATAGGCGTCGTTCTTCATCTCAGTGAGCATGTCGACACGACACAGGCGATAGGGTTGTCCGAGGCGTTCAAAAGCAGCGACAAGCCCCATCGAACTTCCCAGCGGGAAGCCGTAAAGGAGAATAGGTTCCATTTCTTTGTCTCTTCCATGTTAGGGGTCACGCTGCGCAGCGAAACTTGACCCTAAACGCTGGTCGCCCCATGTAAATTAGGCACTATTCTGTAACCAGGTCCCCGCCATGAAGGATGTCGTCTCACGCTGCCCGATCGAGGAGACCATGCGTGTGCTCAGCGGTCGCTGGCCCACCTTGCTGCTCTATTATCTCAAGGATGGTACCAAGCGCTTCAGCGATTTGAGGCGTGACAACCCGGCAGTGTCGCACCGCATCCTGGCGCTGGAACTGCGCAAGCTGGAGGAAGCCGGGATCGTGCGGCGAACGGCGCACGCCGGCTATCCACTACGTGTGGATTACGACCTCACGGAGCCCGGCCTCAAGCTTGTGCCGCTTATCGACGCCCTGGGCGACTGGTGGGAACATACCGAAGACGATCGGGCCGGCCGGGTTTCATCGACGCCGGAAACCAAACTTGTGGCGGCGGAATAGCCGACCGGCGATCACCGCGCTGCAAAGAACTGCCGGCGAGCCCAGCGCGCGCCAAGCCGTTCATACATTAGATTCCGCAAGACCAAGCGACCGGCTTATGGGGCGCGCCATTGTGGCCGGCCAAACCGGGCAAGGCGCGGGCCATCCAGCACCAACTCCTGTAGCATGGCTCGCCAATCCCGATTCACCTGACCCGCCGTTCGATCTCATTGCCCGATCAGATCGGCTGATCATGCTGGATGGCTGTCGCTTTCGATTCTGACGTGAATGAAGAGCCTACTTATCCTCTTGAAGTTTCTCCTGAGACTTTGCCATTTGATCGTCCCCAAGTTCCATATTGTGCATCGTTGCAATCAACCATTCATCGTGATCCCGCGTCGCCACTACGCTGATTAATCCGCGCCGACGCGGCCATTCGTTTCCCATCGGATCGAGTGCGCCAGTCATGGACCACCGCAGGTCGAGCGTGGCAACATCAGGGCGAACAAGCCTGTTCCGCACGCTTTCGGCGGATAGGTGGCTGTGCTTGAACATCTTCTCAAAAATTGGGGCATGGAACTGCTCGATCCTGTCACGTCCAGTCGCCTGCATACCGAAGACGTTTGTAAATTCGGCATCTGCCGCGAATACGGCGGCAAAGGCGCGAGCATCGTGACGATTCCAAGCTTCGATCAGCTTGTGCGCGACACTTTCCACCCCTTCAGTTCGGACGTTGCCGGTAGCCATGCTGACCTCCTGCCATATAGTTCGGTTGCCATACTATATGGGCACCATATAAGTTTGGAAAGATGGATAATCAGCCATACACGCAATCTCTGCTTCTCTATGCTTATCAATCGTCGGCGAGCGCTTTGGTCCAGGTTCTCCGGGAGAGCGGCCATTCGGCAATCAAGCCCAAACACGGCGCTGTATTCGCCAACATCGACGCGGAGGGAACCCGACCCAGCGTCCTCGCGGAGCGTGCGGGCATTGGCAAAGCATCGATGGGTGAGTTGATCGATGAACTGGAGCGCCTCGGTTATGTTCGGCGCTCGCATGATCCGAACGACCGACGGGCCAAATTAATCGTTGCAACTGACGCGGCGCTTGCGGTGATCCGGATCGTCCACGATTTCAATCAGCGTCTCGAAGACCAATACCGGAGGCTGCTTGGTGCTCAGGCGTACGAATCGCTGCGGTCGTCACTGCAAGCGATATCCCCCAGAGAAAATTTGCAACCGAGGATACCTCGTCAGCGCTCGTGAAGCCGCAGAGATGGGGAAAAAGAAACTGTCTGTCCGTGAATGCCCGACTGGTATCGAGCCGGAAACCATCATCACGCATTTTCACCGCCCTGCCCGGCAAAAGCCATGATCGCGCTTATGTCAGGCGGGCATGACCGTTACGAAAATCGAAAATTATGGGGCCCAACCAAGCCTAAGTAGGCGCGTGCTGCTCAGAGCTGCCGGCCTTGGCGCCCTTGCCGGGCTCGTCGCCTGCGCCACCGTGCTGCCCACCGGCGAAGGCGCCGGTGTCTCTGCCTCCGCCGCTGGCACGCTGGCCGGCATCCGCGCTTCGGCGGGTCTCGGGCCGCTTGTCCCCGATGCCCGGCTCGAGCAGGCGGCACTGCAGCAGGCCGGCTATATGGCGCGCGGCCGCCGAATGAACCACACCACCGGCTGGGGCAAGGACTTTGCCTCGCGCGTCAAAGACAATGGCATTGCCGGCGCTGCCGCCGAAAACATCGCCGAAGGCCGCTTCGACCAGCAGAAGCTGTTCGATATCTGGGTGCATTCGCCAGGCCACCGCCGCAACATGCTCGACCCGCGCTTCACCCGCTTCGGTCTCGCTTACGTGCGCGACGGCCGCGACAGCACGCTTCGCTACTGGTGCCTTGTGCTCGGCAGATAACTTCCGCCATTTGGTCGGCGGAAGCCTGCTGGCGACCGATCCGTCAGTCTTTGCGGCCGCCGCCGAGCAATTCCTCGATGTCCTGCGCGCAAACCGGCCTGCTGAAATGATAGCCCTGCATTTCGTCGCAATTGTTCCTGCGCAGGAAAGCAACCTGATCATCTGTCTCAACGCCCTCGGCGATGACCCTCAGGTTGAGATTTTGCCCCAATGAAATCACCGCGCTGGCCACAGCCTGATCGTTCTCATCGGCGGCGAGATCCTTGATGAAGGACTTGTCGATCTTCAGCCGCGCCACGGGAAAGGTCTTGAGTGCGCTGAGGCTGGAATAGCCGGTGCCGAAATCATCGATCGAGATCTGGACACCCAGGCCTTGCAGGGCGTTCATGGTGGCGACCGCCAGCTCGATATCCTGCATGATCAGGCTCTCGGTCACCTCCAGCTCGAGATACCTGGCCTCCAGGCCGCTGTCCTTCAGCGCGCTGACGATGCGATCGATCAGGTTGCGCTCCCTGAATTGCCGCGCCGACACATTCACGCAAACGGTCAAGGGCGGCAGTCCCGCGTCTTGCCAGGCTTTGTTCTGCCGGCACGCCTCACGCAGAACCCAGTCGCCGATCGGTACGATCAGACCTGTCTCCTCGGCGGTCGGTATGAACATCGTCGGCATTACCGTGCCAAGCGTTGGATGGTTCCAGCGTATCAGCGCCTCGACCGCAAAAACCCGACCTGACCGAAGGTCCACTTGCGGCTGGTAGAGCAGCGTGAATTCCGAACGGGCCAAGGCGTTTCGCAACTCTTCCTGAAGCACGAATTTTTCATGCGCCCTGGTGTTGAACTCCGGAGCGTAAAACTGGAAATTGTCGCGGCCGAACTCCTTGGCGCGATACATGGCCGCATCGGCATTTGCCAGCAGCGTATCGGGATCCGTTCCATCCTTGGGATAGTTGGCAATGCCGATGCTGGCCGTCGCCCGCACCAGATGTGCTCCGAGCCGAACCGGCTCGGCGAGTGCAGCCCTGAGCTTTTGCAACGTCTCGGAAACGAGATCAACGTTCGCCGGCTGGTCGAACAGCACGATGACAAATTCGTCACCGCCAAGCCGCACGACGGTATCGGTCGCCCTTACGCAGTCGACCATGCGACTAGCGACGGTCTTCAGAAGCTCGTCGCCGGCATTGTGGCCGAGCGTGTCGTTGACGAATTTGAAATTGTCCAGATCGATGAACACCACCGTCACCCAGCGATCGTATCGCTGGGCGTACAAGACCGCCTGTGAAAGCCGATCCTCCAACAAGGCGCGATTGGGAAGCCCGGTCAGCACGTCATGGTTGGCCATGAAGTGGATCCGGTCTTCGGCCTGTTTGCGTTCGATGGCGATCCCGGCGATGCGCGTGGTGAAATCGATGAGGCGAGTCTCGGCCTCGGTCGGTTCGCGCACCGTCATCGAATACATCGCAAAGACGCCAAGCACGGCGCCCTGATGCGACAGGATCGGGGTCGACCAGCATGAACGCAAACCGTGCGGCCGCGCGAGTTCGCGATAATCCTGCCAAAGCGGATCGCGCATGATGTCAGCGACGATCACCGGCTCGCGCCGATAGACTGCGGTTCCGCAAGACCCTGCTCCGGGGCCGACCGCGGCGCCGTCGACGGCGTCGGTGTAGTCTCTCGCCAGGCTGGGCGCGGCGGCGTGACGCAAGTGGCTGCCATCCTTGTCGAGCAGCAAGACCGAACCGAATATCCCCGCCAGTTGGGATTCGACCAGACGCATGAGCCGCTCGAGCACATCTTCGAGGGGAGCGCTCTTTGCGATCATCTCGAGGATATGCGCCTGCCCGTCGCGCAGGATTTCGGCCTGCTTGCGCGCAGTGATGTCGCGGGCAATGCCGACGAGGCCGAAAATGTTGTTTTGAACGTTGCGCAACGGCAGTTTCGTCGACAGGAACCATTTGCCGGTGCCTGACGCATCGATGACGAACTCTTCCTCGTCGATCATCGGTTGTCCGTCGCGCATCAGTTGCTGCTCGATGAAGCGAAATTTCTGCGCAAGTTCCGGCGCATGAAGGTCGAAGTCGCTCAGACCGATCATGTCGCTCGTACTGTCCCGACCGCTGTCGGACGCAATGGCTCGGTTCGCGACGACGAAGCGGCTCTCGGTGTCCTTCACCCACATGTAGTCAGGCACCAGGTCGATCAGCATCTGCAAGGAGATACGCTCGTCAACGACCAAGCGATTGGCGCTGAGCTCGCTGATGTCCTCGTGCGTGGCCACCCAGCCGCCGTCAGGCATCGGTTGATGGCAGACCTGAATTGTCCGGCCATCGGCGAGCTCGGCTGTCCAGTTCCCCGAAGCCGTGCCCGAATTGACTGCCCGGGCCAACCCCAGATAGGCGTCCGCATTCATTGCCGAGGTCCCGACAGCGACGCGCCGCTCGACGATTTCGCGCAGCGCCACACCCGGCTGCAATTGCTCCGGTGCAAGGCGATAGATTTCCGCGTAGCGTCGGTTGCACAGGATCAGCCGTTCATCGGCGTCAAAGAAACAGATGCCTTGCGAGATGTTCTCTATCGCGGTCTGGAACCGCAGTGCCTGGTCCTGAAGTGCCGCAATCGTGGCGCGAAGTTCGCGCTCGAGGACTTCGTACGAGGTAGTCGCCAGTTTTGCCAGCGTCGTCAGATTGGCGGACTCGGGCGCTGCGGCGGTTTGCCTGGATGATTTCGTGGCCAAACACAATTCCTCCCGCTGATGCTTGAGGCAAGCAGTGGAGGCTCGCCTTCAACCCAAAAGCGAGTGCATATTGGTCCGGATATACTAATGGCAGGTGAACCTGGCTAAACGCCACGCGACCGGCACAGCCAACGGAAGCCTCATGCCGGTCGTGGTTGCCGTAAGCCCTGAGGCTTAGTCCATATGCGCGGCAGGCGCCCCACCGGCGGGCGGCGCGGCCTTTGGCTTGCGCAGCAGGAAAACAAACGGAATGGCAAGCAGCGTCATCATCATCAGCAGCTTGAAGTCATTGACGTAGGAGATCATCATCGCCTGGACATTGACCATGCGATCCATCAGCGACAGCGCCGTCGGATCGCCGCCCGCCGCTGCCGGCGATGCCGCCCAGAGGTTGGGATTGAACGGGTTGATGTAGGCCGAAAGCTCGGCATGGTTGATCTGCGTGTTGCGTACCAGCAAAACCGTCACCACCGACACGCCGATCGACGAGCCAAGGTTGCGCACCAGGCTGAACAACGCCGTGGCATCGGTGCGGAAGCGTGCGTCGAGCGTGGCGAAGGCTACGGTCGACAGCGGCACGAACACCATGCCCATTCCCAGGCCCTGGATGACGCCGGAACTGAGGATCAGCCAGTCGTCCATCTGCGGCGAGAAGCTGGACATCGTGTAGAGCGACTGCGCGGTCAGCAGAAAGCCGATGACGACGAGGATCCTGGCATCGATCCTGTGCATGATCCGCCCGACGAACAGCATCGCGATCATCGTGCCGACACCGCGCGGTCCCAGGACAATGCCGATGGTGAGGGTCGGATAGCCGAAGATGGTCGACAGCATTGGCGGCAGCAGCGACATGCTCGCCAAGATGAGCACGCCCATGACAAAGATGAACGCCAGCCCGGTGACGAAATTGCGATCGAGGAAGATCTTCGGGTCGATAAAGGGGTGCTCCGCCGTCAATGTGTGAATGGTGAACACCCAGAAGCCGGTGATGGAAAGACCGAGCTCGATCCATATCTCGATCGAGGAAAACCAGTCGACCTCGCCGCCGCGATCGAGCATCAGCTGCAGCGCGCCGACACCGAGCGAGAGCATGGTGAAGCCGAAGAAATCGAAGCTGCGCACCCGCCGGGCAACGCTGGGAAGATACGCCGCCATGCCGAGGAAGGCGATGATGCCGACCGGCAGGTTGATGAAGAACACCCAGCGCCAGTTGAAGTTCTCGGTCAGCCAGCCACCCAGCGTCGGGCCAAGGATCGGTCCCAGCATGATGCCGGCGCCCCAGATGGCCATGGCTTGGCCGTGGCGTTCCCTAGGGTTGATGTCGAGCAGGAAGGTCTGCGACAGCGGCACGATGGCAGCGCCGAACACACCTTGCATGAGCCGGAACAAAACGATGGTCTCCAGGCTCCAGGCGATGCCGCACAGCATGGAGAAGACGGTGAAGCCGACCACGGCCGTCAGGAACAGCTCCTTGCGACCGAAGCGGTCGGCAAGCCAGCCGGTCACCGGCGTCATGATCGCCGCGGCAACGATGTAGGAGGTCAGCACCCAGTTGATGTTGTCGGGGGAGGCGCCGAGATCGCCGGTCATGGTCGGCAGCGCAACGTTGGCGATCGTCGTGTCGAGCGCCTGCATGATCGTCGCAAGCATGAGCGCGACTGTGATCAGGCCGCGGTGCGGTACTTCGCGAAAGGGTTCTGGGCTGCTCATGACGTAAAACTTCCAGCAGGTAACAAAAACGTGTAAATTGGGTTTCCGGACGGCGAGGCCCTCGCTGCAGAGAGACCCTCATCGCGGTGGGACGCGAGCATCGATGTGGGGGTTACATCAACTGAGCGTCTCGACAAGCGGGCGCCCGCCGCCCGGAAACCTGAGGACCGAAGATCCTGCGCGGAATTGTCTGCTCAGGGTAGGCTACAGCGCAGCCCGTTTACGCATTCAACTTTTCCTGCGCCTCCTTTCGGACCAATCCTGCATCCATCTCACTGTTTGCTATGCGGCCGCTGTTCGGCCTCCTTACTTGGCCTCGCCTGCCGTGGCGCCGCGGAAAATGCTCGGCAGCCCGCGGGAAACGCCGGTGTCCACCGTGACCGTAGCGCTCATGCCGGTGCGCAGCGCCGCCTTGGCGTCGGCATCGGCCAATTCCAGGCGGACCGGAATGCGCTGTGTGACCTTGACCCAGTTGCCGGTGGCGTTCTGCGCAGGCAGCAGCGAGAACTCGGCCCCGGTGCCGGCGCCGATCGCCTTGACGGTGGCTTCGAGGGTCTTGCCGGGATAGGTATCGACCACGATTTCGGCCTTCTGGCCTGGCTTCATGTTGGTGAGCTGGGTTTCCTTGAAATTGGCGTCGACCCAGGTGTCGCCGGTCTCCACCAGCGAAAACAGCGGCGTGCCCGAACCGACATACTGGCCAACCTTGAACGAAGCGGCCTGGCTGATGATGCCGTCGGCAGGCGCCTTGACCTTGGTCTGGACCAGATCGTAGGCCGCCTTGTCGCGTGCGGCGAGCGCCGCCATTACTGTCGGATGCTTGTCGGTTTCGATGTCGGGATTGCCGCCAAGTGCCGCCTTGGCGCTGACGATCCCCTGCTGGGCCACGGCCAGCTGCTGCTTGGCCTTGTCGAGGTCGTTCTTGGCTTCGTCCAGCGACGACTTGGCGTTGATGCCCTTCTGGGCAAGGTCGGCGGCGCGGTCATATTGCGACTGCGCGTACTGGACCTGGCTTTCGTCGGACTTCTCCTGCGCCAGCGCCTGGCTGTAGGCCGCACGCAGTTGCTCGACATTGAGCCGCGCACCAGCCACCGCCGCGTCGGCCTGGGCCAACGCGATCCGATAGGGCTCGGGATCGATGGCGAACAACACGTCGCCCTGCTTGACAGACTGGTTGTCGAAAATGTCGACCTGAACGATGCGGCCCGCCGTATCGGCGGCTATCGACACCTTGGCCTGCTGCAGATTGGCGTTCTCGGTCTCCTGATAGCGGCCGCCGGTCACCCAGACATAGCTGCCGCCGGCGATCAACGCAGCGGGCAGCACAAACATCAAAAGGAAGCGGCCGGCACGGCGCTTCTTCTTCGGCACCACCGGCGCCGGAGCTACCTGCGGAGCGACCGTTACCGGAGCTGCCGCCGGCTTCGCGGGAGCTTCCATCTCCAGCTTGGCCGCATTCTCATCTAGTTTGGCTACCGCGTTCATGTTGCTGCGCCTTCCGTATTCTTCACTTTTTCCGAGGGCGGCGTCTCACCATCTGCAAGATTCTGCACCATTGTTTCCAGCGCCTTGACCAGGACGCGGCGATCTTCCGGCGAAACGCCGACGAGCGATTCCTCATAGACCTCGCCGGCAAGGCTCTTGACGTGGGCGTAGGCCGCGTCCGCCTTGGCGGTCGGGAAAATCATGCGCACTCGCCTGTCGGTTGCGTCGGGACGGCGCTCGATCCAGCCGCCCTCCTCCATTCGATCGACAAGACGCGAGACGCTGATCGGCTCGATTTCGAGAAGCTCGGCAAGCCGCGCCTGCGCGACACCCGCCTCCTTGGCGACACGTACCAGAAGCCGCCATTGCGCCGAAGAAAGGCCGAAACCACTGGCGCGCGCCTCGAAGCGCTTGCGCATCAGGCGCTGCACGTCGTGGATCAAAAAGCCTAATCTGTCGATGCCGTCGGAAACCATGAGCGACATATATAATAAGCGTGCTCATAATTCAAGGAGCCCGATTGTGCCAGAAGCCGGTAAGTGTGCATGGCAATCGGTGCAGGGCGATCGTGGTTAGCAATTTATTACGCCGGGCGTTTGTGACGAGCATGCGGAAGATCGGCGTTCAGATGCTTAGACTATCGATCTCACCCAGGCGGAAAAGGCTTCGATATGCGCTTGTCGGGGGTGATTGGCTACGCCAGCAAGGTAAAAGCCATAGCCTGGCAGAGAGAGATCATGTGCCTTGACCAGCCTGCCAGCCTCGAGTTCGCCACTGACGACCACATCGCTGCAGATAGCGATGCCTTGGCCTGCCGCTACCGCGTCAATCGCGTGCAGCTCTTCGCGGAAACTCAAGTCCCATGCCCGGTTGGCATTCGGGATGCTGGGATCGATCGAGCGTGCGATTGCCAGCCATCGCTGCCAGGTCGGCGCTTCCGGGTCGCGGTTCGTCCAATTGAAATGGATGAGCGGGTATTGCAGCAGATCGGCGGCGCGCTCGATCTGTCGGTCGCCTCCTGCGAACAGATCCGGGCTGCATACCGGAAAGAATGCGTCCCGAAAAATTTCCTGCGCGGGAACGTCCCGCGGCATCCTGCGCGCATAGCCGTTCTGGCGGCCTACGGCGAGAATTATCCGAGGCTGGCCGCGCTAAAAAACAAGTATGACCCCACCAATCTCTGTCGCTTGAACCAAAACATTAAGCCTGCGACCTGAGCGACCGCCGCAGGCCGATGCTCGAAATTCTGCGGCGCTGCTATAACTCCAAATTCCAGTTCTGGCCGACCAGATCCTTGCCGAAGGAATGGTGGCGCTCCTCGTCGGTCAGCTTGAACCCGGCCGCCTCGTAGATGCGGCGCGCCGAGGTGAGCACGTCGTTGGTCCACAGCGTCAGTGTCCTGTAACCCTTCGTTCGAGCAAAGCCGATGCATTCCTCGACCAGCCGCCTGCCGATGCCGAGACCGCGCGCCGAAGGCTCGACATAGAGCAGGCGCAACTTCGCCACCTCGTCCGACTGGTGCATGACGAAGACCGAGCCGACGACCTCCCCTTCCCGCTCGGCGATCCAGCTGCGTTCCCATTTCGGATCGAAGGATTTGACGAAGGCACCGAGGATTTCGGCGACCAGCGCTTCATAGGTTTCGTCCCAGCCATATTCCTGCGCGTAGAGCAGGCCCTGGCGATGGATGATCCGGCCGATGTCGCCGACTTGCAGAGACCGCAGCATATAGGGAATTTTGGGCTCGGCACTTCCGCCCAGCAGACGCTGCACCGTCTGCATGGCCCTGACCAGCCTGTCCTGTTCGGCAGCCGAAAGCCGTTCGAGCAAAGCCGCGACCTGTTCGTGCGAACCCTGGTTCAGCGGCGCGAAGGCCTGCCGCCCGGCCTTGGTCAGCGCGATCGACGAGCGCCGCGCATCCGCCTCGATCGTGGCCCGCTCGACCAGATCACGCTCCTCGAACTTCTTCAGCAGCCGGCTGAGATAACCGGCATCGAGGCCGAGATCGCGCCCAAGGTCGGTGGCGGTCAGCCCGTCGCGATGCGCCAGCTCATAGAGCACCCGCGCTTCGGTCAGCGAGAAGGTGCTTTTCAGCAGCCCTTCGTCGAGCAGCCCGATCTGGCGGGTGTAGAAGCGGTTGAAGGCCCGCACCGCGTCGATCCGCTCCTTGCCTGGGTGATGATGAATGGTCATGGCATCCTCCTGCCCGGCAAGATCAGCCATTTAGTTGACTTAGTCAAGTATCCGTTTGAAGCAATCGTCCTGAGGATGCTCACCAGGCGTCTTGACTCGCGCGAGCTGCCAGCCTATTTCAGCGCCACGTTAGCACTCCCCCAAGATGAGTGCTAACCACATGTCCGGCGCCGCCGGACGGAGGAACTGTTCTCACCATTCTCATCGAGGAATAAAAAATGGCAAAGTCGAAGTTCCGCCCGCTTCATGACCGCGTGGTCGTTCGTCGGGTCGAATCCGAATCCAAGACCGCGGGCGGGATCATCATCCCCGATACGGCTAAGGAAAAGCCGCAGGAAGGCGAGATCATCGCCGTCGGTTCCGGCGCCCGCGACGAAGCCGGCAAGCTCGTCCCGCTGGACGTCAAGGCCGGCGACCGCATCCTGTTCGGCAAGTGGTCGGGCACCGAAGTCAAGCTCAATGGCGAAGACCTTCTGATCATGAAGGAATCCGACATTATGGGCATCATCGGCTGAATATCGGCCTCACCCTCATTTAAATCTTCGGGCTTAATCCAAGCCCCTGCCAGGAGCTAAAAATGGCTGCCAAAGACGTAAAATTCTCCCGCGACGCTCGTGAGCGCATGCTGCGCGGCGTCAACATCCTCGCCGACGCGGTGAAGGTCACGCTCGGCCCCAAGGGCCGCAACGTCGTCATCGACAAGTCGTTCGGCGCACCGCGCATCACCAAGGACGGCGTTACCGTCGCCAAGGAAATCGAGCTTGAAGACAAGTTCGAGAACATGGGCGCGCAGATGGTCCGCGAAGTTGCTTCGAAGACCAACGACATCGCCGGCGACGGCACCACGACCGCGACCGTTCTGGCGCAGTCGATCGTCCAGGAAGGCCACAAGGCGGTTGCCGCCGGCATGAACCCGATGGACCTCAAGCGCGGCATCGACCTCGCCGTCGCCGACGTCGTCGCGACGCTGATCAAGAACGCCAAGAAGATCAAGACCTCGGAAGAGGTTGCCCAGGTCGGCACCATCGCCGGCAATGGCGATGCTTCGGTCGGCTCGATGATCGCTGAAGCGATGCAGAAGGTCGGCAATGAGGGCGTCATCACCGTCGAGGAAGCCAAGACCGCCGAGACCGAGCTCGAAGTCGTCGAAGGCATGCAGTTCGACCGCGGCTATCTCTCGCCCTACTTCGTCACCAACGCCGAAAAGATGGTTGCGGATCTGGAAGACGCCTACATCCTCCTCCACGAGAAGAAGCTCTCCAACCTGCAGGCCATGCTGCCGATCCTCGAGGCTGTCGTGCAGACCTCGAAGCCGCTGGTCATCATCTCCGAAGACGTCGAAGGTGAGGCCTTGGCGACGCTGGTCGTCAACAAGTTGCGTGGCGGCCTGAAGATCGCTGCCGTCAAGGCGCCGGGCTTCGGTGATCGCCGTAAGGCCATGCTGGAAGACATCGCCATTCTCACCGGTGGCCAGGTCATCTCCGAAGACCTCGGCATCAAGCTCGAGAATGTCGGCCTCAACATGCTCGGCCGCGCCAAGAAGGTGTCGATCTCCAAGGAGAACACCACCATCGTCGACGGCGCCGGCAAGAAGGCCGAGATCCAGGGCCGCGTCGCCCAGATCAAGCAGCAGATCGAGGAGACCACCTCGGACTACGACAAGGAGAAGCTGCAGGAACGTCTCGCCAAGCTGGCGGGCGGCGTTGCCGTGATCCGCGTCGGCGGTGCGACCGAAGTGGAAGTCAAGGAAAAGAAGGACCGCGTCGATGACGCCCTCAACGCGACCCGCGCGGCCGTCGAAGAAGGCATCGTTCCCGGCGGCGGCGTCGCACTGCTGCGTGCCTCGCTGACCATCAAGGCAACCGGTGCCAACTCCGACCAGACCGCGGGCATCGCCATCGTGCGTCGCGCGCTGCAGGCTCCGGCCCGCCAGATCGCGTCCAACGCCGGTGCGGAAGCATCGATCGTTGCCGGCAAGATCCTCGAGAACAAGGGCGCGACCTTCGGCTACAACGCCCAGACCGGCGAATATGGCGACATGATCGCCATGGGTATCGTCGATCCGGTCAAGGTTGTGCGCACGGCTCTGCAGGACGCGGCCTCGGTCGCCGGCCTCCTGGTCACCACCGAAGCCATGATCGCGGAGGCTCCGAAGAAGGAGTCGGCTGGCGGCGGCATGCCTGGCGGCATGGGCGGCGGCGGCATGGGCGGCATGGGCGGCATGGACTTCTAAGAAGTCCATAAAGCACGCCTATGAACTCAAGTTGCTCAAGCCCGCAAGCGGGCTTGAGTGGCGGCATGGACTTCTAAGAAGTCCATAAAGCACGCCCATGAACTCACGTTGCTCAAGCCCGCAAGCGGGCTTGAGTGGCGGCATGGATTTCTAGTCCAGCCCATCTACCTTCAGATACGAAAAGGGCGGCCGAGAGGTCGCCCTTTTTGTTTGCTTTGCTTAGCGGTTTGCCCGCTCAGACGGCGGCGTCAATCCGCCGCGAGGGTGAGATTTTGGCAGGCAATGCACCCTCAATCAGCGCCGCGACTTCATCGGCTACTGCCAGCACAGGGGCACGGTCGTGGGTGGCGCGTGCGATCACCATCAACCCTTCCAGCGATGATTCGACCAGCAATGCGAGCGCGTGCGCGCGGCGCTCGGGCACCCCTGCCCTGACGAAGGCGGCCCTGAGCAAGCCTATCCACTGCTCGAAAGCCGAGCGGCACAATTCGGCCAACTCCGGCATGTCTGCCGGCGAGTCCAGCACCACGGGCGCGATCGGGCAACCGAGCGTGAACTGATTGTCTTCCAGCATGCGCGCGACCGACTGGTAGATGTGGTGGACAGCCACCGCCGGGTCCCTTTCGGCGGCGAGCGCGGCGCCCAGCCTCTGCGTCACCTCGTCGACGCTGTCGCGCGTCACCTCGATGACCAATTGGTCCTTGCCGCCCGGAAAGTGGAAGTAGAGCGAGCCTCTAGGCGCACCCGAGGCGCTCAATATGTCATTGAGCGAAGTGCCGTGGTAGCCGCGCTGCCTCAGCAGCCGCGCCGTCGTCTCGAGTATGCGGGTCCGGGTGTCGTTCGCCATGTCAACCTCTGTCAGGAGTGAACACTATAGGCCTTGCGTCGAATATAGCAATCGGTCTACAGAATATGTAGATCAGTCTACATATTCGGGAGAGAAAGCCGATATGCGCAGTTATCGCCTTGAAGGAACCGGCGGAATCGAACGCCTGGTGAGGCGCGACGAGGCGCAGCCGGCGCCGAAGCAACACGAGATCGCCGTGTGTGTGCGCGCCGCTTCGCTCAACCGCCGCGACACGATGATCCTCAACGGCACCTATCCACTGGCGCCACGCCAGGGCGTTATCCCGCTGAGCGACGGTGCCGGTGAAGTCGTTGCCGTCGGCGATGCCGTCACCCGCTTCGCCGTCGGCGACCGCATCACCGGCAGCTATTTTGCGCGCTGGATCGACGGCCACATCAATGCCGGGCTGATCGACCAGCTCGGTTGCACGCTGGACGGGATGCTGACCGAATACGCGGTGCTCGATGAGCAATGGGCGGTGCGGCTTCCCGATCATCTCGACTGGCATCAAGCGGCGACGCTGACCTGCGCCGGCCTGACCGCCTGGAATGCGGTGACGGCGGCCGAGATGCCGAAGCCCGGCCAATGGGTTCTTGTCATCGGTTCAGGTGGCGTCGCGCTGTTTGCGCTGCAATTCGCCAAGCTGCTCGGCTGCCGGGTCGTGGCCGTCAGTTCGCGCAGCGAGAAGCTGGACCGGCTGCGGGCGCTGGGCGCCGACCTCGTCGTCTCGACAGCCGGCATGCCGGAATGGGGTGCTGCGGTGCGCGACCAGACCGGCGGCATCGACCTCGTCGTCGAGACCGGCGGCCCGCCGACCTTCGCGCAATCGATGATCGCCTGCGCGCTTTACGGGCGCATCGTGCTTCTCACCATACAGGATGCGAAAGGCGGGACGGTGCAGATCCCCGGCCCGGTCTACCAGCGCAGCCTCGCCACCATCAGCCGGCTGTTCGTCGGCAATCGCACCAACCTCGAAGCCATGCTGCGCGCCATCTCGGTGCATCGGCTTAAGCCCGTCATCGACAAGGTGTTCGCCTTCGACGAGGCCCAAGACGCCTACCGCTATTTCCAGCAAGGCGACGTCTTCGGGAAAGTGGTCGTCGACGGCGCCTGACTGGTTCACCCCCAAAATTCGATCGAGCCTCAAACTAAAAGGAGAGACGCAATGACCATTCGTGAAGCAGAAGCTCAATGGCAGGGATCGTTGAAGGAAGGTTCGGGTCGGCTGAGGCTCGGTAGCGGCGTCTTCGAAGGTGCCTACTCCTTCCCGTCGCGTTTCGAGAACGGTCCCGGCACCAACCCGGAGGAATTGATTGCGGCGGCGCATGCCGGCTGCTTCTCGATGGCGCTAAGCGCCATTCTCGGCCGCGAAGGTTACACCCCCGCGCGCATCCACACGATCGCGAAAGCGCATCTCGGCGCCACCGCGGCCGGACCGACGCTGACCCCTATCGAGCTGGAGACGGAGGCAAGCGTCGCCGGGCTGGCGGCGGGGGATTTCGAGCGGCTGGCGCAGACGGCCAAGGAGAGCTGCCTCGTATCGCGGGCGCTGGCCGGCGTCGCCGTGATCACGCTCACGGCCCGCCTCATCGAAACCGCTACTGATCACTGAAGGGAAAGGAATATGCAATGACACAGGAACTCATCATCGACATCGCCGCGGCCAAACGCTCCGCCGAAACGGCCGAGATCATGCGGCGCTACAACGACGTCTTCCAGCGTCACGACCCATCGGCGCTCGACGACCTGGTGGCGGAAGATTGCGTGATCGAGAACACCACGCCGGCCCCGGATGGCGGCCGCCGCATCGGCAAGGGCGCCTGCGTCGAACTGTGGTCGGCGATCGCGACCGGACCCGGCACGCGCTTCGACGTCGAAGAAACCTTCGTCGCCGGAGACCGGGCGACGATCCGCTGGCGCTACTGGATGGCCGACGGCAATTCGCTGCGCGGCGTCAACCTGATGCGCGTCAAGGACGGTCGGATCGTCGAGGCGATGGGCTACGTGAAGGGATAACGCTTGGCGCGACAAAGCTGCATTCAGCCAAGCTGCATTCAGTGAGGCCGCGCTCAGGCCCAGCCCGGAACCCCCAAAGTTTTAGGATTCCGGGCAGGTCGTGGTTACCGCACGACTTTGTGAAGCTTCACGAAGGTCTTGGGACTGCGCTGGATCGTCTGGAAGATCACGCAGTAGCGATCGGTGAGCTCGAGCAGGTCAGTCAGCCGGTCTTGCGCAACGTCGGTCTCGATGTCGAACCGCAGGCGGATCTCCTTGAAGCCGACCGGCACACCTTCGGTGACGCCGAGCGTGCCGCGAAGATCGACGTCGCCCTAGGCGGAGATTTCGGCCGACTTGATCGGTATTTCGAGGACGGCGGCCGCCGCCCTCATCGAAACGCCGGCGCATGCGACAAGGGCTTCCAGCAGCATGTCGCCGGAACAAAGCTCCTGTCCGCTGCCCCCGGCCTTCGGATGGATGCCCGCCAGCGCGAGCCCACGTCCTGTCTCGACCTTGCAGGTGACCTTGGAGTCGTCGGCACTGCCCTTGGCCTTCAGCGTAAGAAGTGCCGCGCGCGCATCCTTGCGATAAAGATCCTTGATCGGCTCCTGCGTGGCGCGAAATGTCGTGATGTCCATGCGTATTCTCCTGTCGTGAGATGTGGCTGTTGGAAATCGTGTGTCATTGCCGGGTTACTCCGGCACGCTCACGCCCGAGCCCCCGAGTTCGGCGGGGAAGTCTTTCAGCTTCGGCAATCCGTCCTTCATCGGCAGGACCGTCTCGGCGTAGTTGACGTGAACCCCCGGCGTGAACTTCACCGTCGGTATCGTGGCCGCATAGACGTCGACCAGTCCGAGCGGCGGATGATCGGTCATCAGATGGCCGCCGCACTTCGTGCAGAACTGACGGTCGCTCATGTTTGACTTCTCGAAGCCGGACAGGAACTCCTCGCCCTTGGTGACCTTGACGTTTTCCGGCTTCCACAGCGTGAAGGCGTTCACGGGAGACGCCGACCACGAACGGCAGGAACTGCAATGGCAGTAGCCCATCGCCTCGGCCGCTCCGTGCACTTCGATTTCCACGGCGCCGCAAAAACACCCGCCCTTATGTACCGTCATGACTTAGATCCTCATTTTTCTTGAGTTCGACTGCGCTCAGCAGCTGATTTGAGACAGAACTCAGCACCGACGGGTGTAAAGCTTCCGGCAATGAACGGAATGACGGGGCGTCCGCCTTACTTGACAGCGCGTCCGGAACTCGAAAGGGATGTCGCGCCGGGTTGCCGCGCAACTTACGGGATATGGATGGAATGGCCGGGGACGCTCTGTCTGACCTCTTGAAAAAGGTGCGTCTCACCGGCGCGACATTTTTCGACATCGCGGCCCAGGACCCCTGGGCGGTCTGCTCGCCCTCCCCCGCCTCGATACTGCCGAGGATACTGCCGGGCGCGGATCACCTGATTTCCTACCACGTGCTCACGGCCGGCCGCTGCTTCGCCCGCATCATCGGCAAGGAGGCGATACCCGTGGAGGCCGGCGAAGTCGTGGTCTTCACCAGGAGCGATCCGCATATTATGTCGAGCAATCCGGCCCTGCGCGCGGATCCGCCGACCGCGGATGTGCTGGATATCGCCGCCGCCAGCCAGACACCGTTTCCCATCAACTACGTCAAGGACGGATCGCTGTCGGCCCGGCTGGTATGCGGCTATCTCGCTTGCGATGCGCTGCCCTTCAATCCGCTGCTCGAAGCGCTGCCGCCGGTCATCAAGGCCGGAGACGTGAAAGGCGACGGCGGCTGGCTCGGCCAGTTCATCAAGCTGGCGGTGTCGGAGGTCGCGGAAAAGCGTGCGGGCAGCGAGACGGTTCTCACCAAGCTCAGCGAATTGATGTTCGTCGACGTGCTGCGCCGTTATGTGGAGTCGCTGCCGCCACAACAAACCGGCGGCTGGCGGGCCTGCGCGATCCGCATCTGAGCAAGGCGCTGGCGCTGATCCACGACCGGCCGGCGCACAATTGGACGGTGGAGGCGCTGGCGAAGGAGGCCGCGCTGTCGCGCACCGTGCTGGCCGAGCGCTTCACCAGGCTCGTCGGGATGCCGCCGGTGCACTATCTCGCCAAATGGCGGATGCAGATTGCCTCGGAACTGCTCAGCACCGGCAACAGCAACGTCGCAAACATAGCGGCGGAAATCGGCTACGAGTCCGAGGCGGCGTTCAGCCGTGCGTTCAAGAAGATGATCGGCGTCCCGCCATCGGCCTGGCGGCTGGGTGTTCGCGCTGCTCCCGGTTTCGGAGGCGGCGAGGCTTCCGAAACCGCAGGCGGGCCGGCCGATCCGCAGCGGTAAGCAATTCCAGGAAAGGTGTGAAAACGGTTTCCCGTCCGGAATTGCGTCAAAAGAGCGAGAGCTACCGGTCCGCTAGCGCCAGTTTGGCGCCGAGCATGACAAAGGCTCCGGCGAAGGTGCGGCGCATCCAGGTCAGCACCTTTGGCCGCGACACGACATGGCTGCGGATTGACGCCGCGAAAACGCCGTAGCCGACAAAGACCGCGAAGGTGAGCAGCATGAAGACGCTGCTGAGTTCCAGCATCTTCGACAGCGCATGCGGTTCGGTGGTGCTGACGAATTGCGGGAGGAAGGCAAAGAAGAAGATCGACAGCTTCGGATTGAGGATGTTCATCAGAATGCCGGAGGCGATCACTTTGCCGGCGGATCGCGGCGCGACATCTTCGTCGACGCTCAGGCCGCCCTTCTCCTTCAGCGTGTTCCAGGCCATGTAGAGAAGATAGGCGACGCCAAGATATTTCAGCGTTTCGAAGGCGACGGCGCTGGTGTGCAGCAGTGCCGCGAGGCCGGTGATGGCGGCCGCCATGTGCGGAATAATGCCGAGCGTGCAGCCGAAAGCGGCAATGATGCTGGCGCGCGCACCACGCGAAAGCCCGGCGCTCAGCGTATAGAGAACGCCGGTGCCGGGCGAAGCCACGACAATCAGCGACGTCAACAGGAATTCGATGCTCACGGATGGTCTCCCGGCGTTGGCCCTGCCGCCGGCAGCGTAATCAGCGAAACGTGCGGGCACAAGCCAGCCTCAGAGCTATGCGCATTCAGATCATGCTGTTGGCGTGCAGCTTGCTATCGGCGATGGGCTGCCGAACTTCCCAGTGTTCGACGAGCTTGCTGTCCTTCAGCCTGAAAATGTCGACAATGGCCAAGCCCTCCTCTTCGGGTTCACGTTTTGCGTGCATGTGCACGATGACGAAATCCCCTTCGGCAAAAATCCGCTTCACCTCTCCCCTCACGAGGGGAAATGACTGTTTGAGCTGTTGAAGATAGGTTTTGAAGCCGTCCGCACCATCCGCAATGTTCGGATTGTGCTGGATGTAGCGTTCGCCAAAATGCATCGAAGCTGCTTCGATGTTGCCCTGGTTTACTGCTTTGTCGATGAAGTCCAGGACGATCGTCTTGTTGGTCTCGAGCGAATTAAAGCTCTTGGCTGGAACTGGATTTGATGGTTCGTCACGCATGTTTTTGCTCCGTGGGGTGCCTGCTTTTGCCTGGCATGGACAGGAGTCCGCAGGCCGATATTGCCAACATGATCAGCCACGCTTGTGAGATGGTCGATACGCTATTCGCCTGGATTCTTATCCAATCGTCTAATATCGTCATCTGGTTCATCGTCGGAGGATGGTTCTCATGGACGCCTTGTCCGAAGTTCTTGCTTCGCTGCGATTTGGCAGCGTCATGATCGGCAGCGCGACCCTGCATCGGCCATGGGGTATTTCAGTCGATCCGACAAGGAATGCCGCCATCCACGTCATACAGAACGGCGAATGCTGGTTGCGCCTAGCCGGTGAAAAAGAGCCGATCCGCTTAGGCGAGGGAGACGTCATCCTTGTCGCGAGCGGTATCGGGCATGCCCTTTGCAATCCGGCGGATGCACCGACGGCATCGATATCCGCCGTCCTTTCCGCAAATCGGAGCGGACCGGAACCGAAAAGCGAAAGCGGCGCGACAACTCTTCTTTGTGCGAGATATTCACTCGACGGCGTCGGGCCATATCCGATGGTTTCGCTGTTTCCTCCGCTGATTCATTTGACCCGGTATCAGATCGACACCAGCGAGCCGCTGCGGCTTGCCCTGGAACTTCTGCAGGTCGAAGCGAAAGGCAATCTCGGCGGCCACGACATTGTCGCCCCACGCCTTCTCGACAGCACGTTGATCTTCTTGTTGCGTGCCTGGATCGAACATCAGCCACTCGGAACAGGGGGATGGTTTGGCGCCCTGCGCGACAAAGGCATTGCGCAGGCCTTGCGCCTGATCCACGAGCGGCCGGGCAATCCCTGGACCATCGCTTCCCCTGCCAGCGGCGCGGCACAGTCCCGAGCCACCTTCGCGCGTCGCTTCGCTCAACTGGTGGGACAGCCGCCGCTGTCCTATGTGACTCGATGGCGGATGAATCTTGCCGCCAAGGCTCTGCGGGAAACGAACCAGAATATTGGCGAGATCGGGCGCGCCGTCGGATATGAATCGGTGCCGTCGTTCTCGCAGGCATTCAAACGATTGACCGGACGATCGCCCGGCCTCTACCGCAGCGACTTTCGATCATCCGACTGAGGAAATTTAAACTGGGGACGCCAGCCCGTGTGCTGTCATTACAGCGTCGGCAGTCCGTGAGCCCGGCGCGCCATCAGGCAGTCGTCATCGCCCGGCATGCACGCGCGGCAGACGTCGGGACGGATCTCGTAGATTCCGCAGGCGGTCGACTTGCCGACTTCGCCGCACAGTGCCGAACAGCGCGCGCCGTCGCAGCGCATGCCGGCTTCGTCGGCAGCCACGTATTTTTGCGGGATAAGGTCGAGCTGAGCGTCGTCCTCGGTTGAAAAGCGCGGCCATCTTGATGAGTAGGCGCAGCAGGCGCCACAAGTCTGGCAATCGAAGGCAACCGGGTCGGCGCCCTCTTGTGGCGACGAAGAATCCTCTGCGACCGCCAAGGCAAGCAGCCTTGGCGCCGATTTCCGGCCGGCATCTTGCTGCAAGGGCGCTATTTCTTCTTCGGCTTGCGCGGCGGCGCTTCGGCCGGCGACCTGAACAGATCGGTGCCCGCTTCGGCGGCTTCGCCGGTTTTTGGCGCGGCGGCCGGCTTGGCCGGCTTCACGGCGGCAGCAGGTGCTGCCGGTTGCCCCTTGGCGGAAAACTTGATTGCCATATCAATCCTCGTCAGAGAAACGCGATGATGGCGCGTTCGGATTGCGAAGGCGGCCGATGAGCGCCGAAACGGCCGTGATGTTCATTTCTTCGGGCGACCAGTTCCTGGCCTCCTCGATGTGCCGGGGGGCCAGCTCGCGATGCGTGCTGCCGCTGTAGGCGGCGTCCTGAAAGGTCACGCGCTCGTGCGTCTTGGCGTTTTCCCGGACGTATTCGATCAGATAATTGGGGCATTCGGCGCGGCCGCGCACGCCGAGCCGCACCTGGGCATCGCCGTGGACACGCCGGCAGCGCTCGAGCTTTTCGAGCACGCGCCGGACATATTCGACCGGCTTGTCGAGTTCGCCTACGACATCGGCAATGGTCGAATCGGCGGCGATCGCCTTTTGAGGCACACGTTTGGTGGCCATCAGCGTTTGCCTGCGCGTTTTGGCGAGGCCGCGAGCGCAGCCGTTGCCGCGATGTCATCGGCTTCCTTTTCCAGCCGCAGTTCGCGCAGCCGCGCGGTCTTGGCTTCGCGGGCCTGGCTGACGGCATCCCGTTCGGAATTGATGCGGTCGAGCGACATCGACTGGGTCCGCGTCTTGCTGAAGATGGATTCAGCCTGGTCGCGGGTTTTTTTTGAAGTTTCGGTCAAGGTCTTTCTCCCGGTTCGGAGCGCGCCGCCCAAAAGGTGACGAGACTGGTCTTTCGGCCAGTATCCCGCACAAAGCAATACGGCAGCCGGTTTCAAATTGCTGGGAATTCTACTCTGACGGCCATCTGATGGCGCTTTCCGCGCTTCCGGTGCTCACGGGCCCAAATGTCCGCTGCGCTCCGGTTCTCGAAACCACCACCATATGACTCGCCAGAGCGAATTTCGAAACAGCCTCTTAGCACGTCCGGGCCGTCGAGCAGCGCTCTTTCGGCGGTCGAAGCGCAAAAATGAAAAAGGCCAGGCACCGCCTGACCTTCCATGAGAGCGCCTGCGCATCCCGAGAGACGCGCAAAGAGACGCTCTTCTCATGCGCATGAACTGGGGACTTAGCCTCCCGCGATCATGCGCTGGAATTAGCCATTCACCGGTGCCAGTACATCCGTGGTCACCGGTGAGGCTGAATTCCGTTTTACGCCGCCTTCAACTGGTCGGCGGACATCTTGCCCGACTTGTTGTCGCGGACCATCTCGTAGCCAAGCTTCTGGCCCTCGACGATGTCGCGCATTCCGGCGCGCTCGACGGCTGAGATGTGGACGAAAACGTCGGCAGAACCGTCGTCAGGCTGAATAAAACCAAAACCCTTGGTGGCGTTGAACCATTTAACTGTGCCTGTGCTCATAACGAACCCTTTCCATGGCAAATATTCGTTCGTCGTCATGCGGATGCACAACAACGTTTGTCTCGATATTGATGGGGAAGTTCGTCAAAGGCGCGCCTTGGCACGCGGATAACAAAAGTCGGTCAAACAAACATCGACAAAGTTCTTATAGACTTCTTTGCGCGCCGTGTCAATTTTTTGATTTGCGACACTCGCGGAGACGCGCGTCAGCGACCGGCGCGCCGGCAAATCCGACAGCAAAAGCCGGGCTATTGCCTGCCAAAAAACCACTTGGAGCTCTTTGTTTTCGCGCAATTCCGGACGGAAAATCGTTCACACTTTTCCGGGAATTGCTCCAGCCGGGAACCATTTCGGCGCCAGGGCATTTTTTCGATGTCGAAAGCCGTTCTCGAAAGAGCGATCTTGAGAAAGGCGGACGACAAACAGGACGCCCCCGCGCAGATAAAAGGCACGAGGGGCGTTCCTGTGTGATGTGACCATCCCGCCGCTGCTCCTGCTCCTCACAGCATGCCGCGGCTGAGCCCACCATCCACCGGCAATGCCACGCCGGTGACATAGGCGGCGGCGTCGCTGGCCAGGAACGCGGCAACAGCGCCGAATTCGGCGGGGGTGCCGTAGCGCTTTGCCGGGATCTCGGCCTGACTCTCGGCGGCGATCACGGCGGCGTCGACACCCCTGTCGGCTGCGTCCATGGCGTCGAACTCTTTCGTCCGATCCGTCGCAAAACGGCCCGGCAGCAACAGGTTGACGGTGACGCCGTCCGCCGCCACTTCGCCGGCCAGCGTCTTGGCCCAGCCGGCGAGCGACGCACGCAGCGCATTCGAAGCGGTGAGGCCGGGGATCGGCTCGCGGACGGATGTAGAGGAAACGGCGATAATGCGCCCCCAGCGCCGCGCCCGCATGCCTGGCAGGAAAGAAATGGCGATGCGCATCTGGCTCAGCACCATGCTGGTGAACTGCTTCTCCCAGACGCTCGCATCGAAGACGCTGGCCGCGAAGGGCGGCGGGCCGCCGCCATTGAGCAGGACGATGTCGATCCGCTGCTGCTCGTCCTCGACGGCACGGATCAGTCGGGAGACGCTGTCGTTGTCCGAGAGGTCGGCGCTGAAGGTCGAGCAGATGTGGCCGGCGGCGTCGATCGCGCGCCGTGCCGCATCCAGGGTCGCCTCCCCTCGTCCGACCAGGATGATCTCGGCACCTTTCGCCGCGAGCGCTTCGGCAACGCCGAAACCGAGGCCCTTGCCTCCGCCGAGGACAAGCGCCTTCCGCCCCTCAAGATTTGCGCTAATCAAGCCAAGTCTCCTCCTGGTTTTTGTTTCACTGCGCAGCCTCGGGTCAGGCCCGAGGGCATGCTTTGGGGGTGCATCAGCGGACATGCACGATAGCGTCGGCTTCGACCGGAACATTGGCCGGCAAGCCGGCCATGCCGAGCGAGCAGCGGGCGTGCTCGCCACGTCCGCCGAAAACATGGAGCAGAAATTCGGATGCTCCGTTGCCGACCTCCGAATAGGCCGAAAAGCCGGCCGCCGCATTCACATAGACGGTCAGCTTGGCGAATTTCACGACGCGGTCGAGATTGCCGTCCAGTTCCTTGTCCAGCCAATAGACGACGTTGGCCGCGCAAAGCCGGGCGGCGTTCTGCGCAGCAGCCAGATCGATCTCTGCGCCAACCTGGCCGATCGCGGCGATTTCCTGCCCGATTTCGGGGATCTGACCGGAGACATAGACGATGTCGGCAACGCGAACCGTCGGCGAGAACGGCAAAGCGGGCCGGTCGAGCGACGGCCAGGCGACACCGAACTCCTCAAATCTTCTTCTGTAGGACAAGGTGGCTGCTCCTGTTTTCGTTCGTGCGAGCAGACCTTGAATTCAGATCGGGCTTTCGGATAGCCTGATAGTTCTGACACAGCTATCAGGAATTCTTATGACCGGAGATATCGACGTCAGACTGCTGCGCGCCTTCGTCACCGTGGCCGATACCGGGACGGTGAGCCGGGCAGCCGATCGGCTTGCCCGCACCCAGGCGGCGGTGAGCATGCAGCTTCAGCGCCTCGAAGGCGAAGTCGGCGCGGAGCTGCTGCACCGCTCGCCGCGCGGCGTGACGCTGACCGAGGCCGGCGAGATCCTGCTCGCCTTCGCCCGCAAGGCCATCGCGATCGGCGACGATGCCAGGCGTGAGATAGAAGGCCGCAGGCTGGTCGGCCGTGTCCGGCTGGGCATCGTCGAGGATTTGGCGGTAACGCGGCTGCCGTTGATCATCGCCGACTTCCGGCGCCGGCATCCTTCCGTGGAGATCGAACTGACATCGGCCAGCAGCAGCGATCTCAGCAAGTCGCTGGGCGAAGGAAAATGCGACATCGTCATGGCCGATCCGGCGCGCTTCACAATGGCGCCGCGAGGCCATCTGTCGCGACAGCTGGTCTGGGCGGCAAGCCGCATGATCGAGATCGACGACGAGGTCGAGCTGCCGCTGATCATCTTCGAAGGCGCCTGCTCCTGGCAGGACAGGATGCTGGCTTCGCTCGCCGCGGCCGGGATCGGCTGGAAGATCGGCTGCCGCGTGTCGACCTTTGCGACGCTGATCTCGGCGCTAAGGGCCGGGCTTGGCATCGGGCTTCTGCTGCAGGAGGGGCTGCCGCCCGATTGCCAAAGCCTCAACGGACGCTTCAACCTGCCGCCGGCGCCGACGGCGGATTTCGGCGTCTACCTCGCGAGGGACCCGTCGCGGCTGGTCGAGGAATGTGGCGATTTCCTGCGGGCGGGATTTGAGGCGTAGCGAAAAGATCCGACGCCGTTCATCGTTCCTGGTCGGTCGGGCGGATGACGATCTCGTTGACGTTGACGTGTGGCGGCTGGCTCACGGCGTAGAGAATGGCCGCGGCAATGTCCTCGGCGGTCAGCGCCTCCATTGCGGCAAGCCGCTTGTCCAGATCAGCCTTGAACGCCGGATTGGTGATGTGGTCGCCGAGCTCGGTGCGCACCAGGCCGGGCTCGATGACGGTGACGCGAACCTTGTCGGCGTAGACTTCGCGACGCAGCGATTCGGAAAAGCCGACGACACCGAACTTGGTTGCTGCATAGCCGCTGGCCCCCGGATTCGCGACACGGCCCGCGACCGACGAGACGTTGACGATGTGACCCTTGGCGGCCCTGAGATGCGGCAGCGCCGCCTTGGTGACCCCCATCAGCGCCAGCAGGTTGAGCTCGACCATGCGGCGCCAGTCGTCGAGCACCGCTTCGGCGGCGGGCGACAGAAGCATCACCCCGGCATTGTTGACGAGGATGTCGAGGCGGCCCCATTCGGCGACAACCTTGTCGACCATGTCGGTGACATCATCGTTGCTGGTGACGTCGGCCTCGATGCGGAGCGCCGCGCCGCCGGCCATTTCGATACGCGCGGCCAGCGCTTCGAGGCGATCGGCGCGGCGTGCGGCAATCGCCACCTTGGCCCCGGCGGCGGCCAAAGCCGCAGCCGTCGCCTCGCCAATGCCCGACGATGCGCCGGTAACGAGCGCGAGCTTGCCGGCCAATGCGGAAGGAACAGATATCATTGTGAAGTCTCCGAGGCCCCAGCCGGATCTTCAGATAGGCCGCGGGCGGCGAAGTGGAAGACCAGCTTGCGGGTTGCTCGGCTCTATTCGTCTGGGCCGGGCTCCGGCCAAGGCTCTTTCGCCGCCTCGGCATACCACTGGCGCATCGCCGGCATCGAAAGCACGGCGTCGACATAGGCGCGGGTATCGGTTGCCAGCGTGCCGCCATAGGTGTCGAACCGGGTGACGACCGGCGCGTACATGGCGTCGGCCGCGGTGAAATGGCCAAACAGGAACGGGCCGCCTTTGCCGTATTTTTCGCGGCATTCGCGCCATAGCTCCTCGATGCGCGCCCCTTGTGCCTCACCTTCGGCGTCGAGCGGCTTGTGGCCTTTTGGCCGGCGCAAATTCATCGGCCAGCCATAGCGGACCTCGCGAAAGCCGGAATGCATCTCTGTCGCCGCCGAGCGGGCCAGCGCGCGGGCGCCGATGTCGGCCGGCCAGAGCTTTTTCCCGGGAAACAACTCGGCGAGGTATTCAAGGATGGCAAGGGTTTCCCAGACGATCCGGACCTCGCCATTCGGCAGCCGATGGTTCAGCACCGGCACCTGGCCGGTCGGCGATATCCTGGCCAGATTGGCCGCGGTCTCGGGCGTGCGCAGGCGCACAAGACCTTCCTCGAACGGGATCTCCAGATGCTTCATCGCCAGCCACGGCCTCAGTGACCACGACGAAAAACACTTGTTGCCGATGAAGAGCGTGAATTCAGCCATTGTCCCTCCGGCCCCTGTCTGTTCGGCGTCCTGGTGTACCCTATCCTGTCGGCTTCGCGACCGGAAGCTATGCCAATCGACGGGCAGAACCCGGAACCTAAGCGATCCGGGACCGTTTCTCCAGGCGAACGGATCAGGAGATGCGAGATGGTGAACAAGGATCAGGTTGCCGGCGTTGCCAAGCAAGCCAAGGGCTCGGTCAAGCAGACCGCCGGCAAGGCCACCGGCAACAGGCGCACCGAGGCCGAAGGCGACGTCGACAAGGCGACCGGCAAGATGCAGAAGGCTTACGGCGACGTGAAGCACAAGGTGAAGAAGGCGCTTTGACGCCGACGCTTCGCAAACCAGAAAAAGGCGGCTCGGCCGCCTTTTTTGGGCCTCTCCTGCCCGTCAGAAAGTCAGACTTTTGCTGTACGCATTGGTGAAGGCGACCTCGCCATGATCTCCGGCGGCTTCGCCCAGAACCACATCCATGCTGCTGCCGGTCACCCGCGCCAACGCAAAGCCGCCCATGAAGGCAGCCTTCGGCTTGAACAAATCGAGCCCGTCACGGTGATAGATCATCGGCGTCGCGTGCTGGTGGCCATGGAAGATGCCGACGACGTTGTAGCCCTTCAGCACGGCCAGCAGCGCCTGCCTGTCGGCTTCGCTCCACCAATGCGGCGGACCCTTGCCGTTGTCGTCGAAGGTTTTCTCGGCGGCGTCCCATCTTTCGATCGAAAAAGTATCCCAGCCATAATGCTGGAACAGGATGACCGGGCGGCCGTCGCCGGCATAGGTCGCCAGGTCCTGCTTCAGCCATGGCAGGCTGCTGACTGCGCCATGGCCGGTATCGCCCGCAAAACGGTGCGTCTGGACAAGATGTAGACCGCCCCAATCCCATGAATAGCAATCGGTCTCGAGATCGTAGTTGGTCGCCGGCGCGGGCGGCTTGAAGAAAACGCCGGGGCGGTGATTGACCTCGACGTAGTCGCGCATTTCGCGGCGGTACCAGTCGACATGCGAGCGCGGGCCGTTCTGGTCGAGGTCGTGATTGCCGAGGCCGACATAGACCGGCATGTGCACGCGGTCGGGGCCAACGCCCTGCTGGTAGCGCTGGCTGAACTGGAGCAGCTGCGTGCCTTCGCTGGGCTGGGTGATCTGGCCGCCACCATCATCGGTGATGTCGCCGCCAACGACGAGGCCGAGCGGCGTGCCGATATTGCCCGTCGAATGCAGACCGGTGGCGACGCCGTTGATTTCAGCTGGCCATTGCCTGTCACCGACGCCGTTGAGCGCGGCGACATTGCGCAGCAGGGCGGCGTCGGTCTTGCCCTCCTGCTCGCAGTGCGGGCTCAATCCGTTCGCCATGCGGCAGGCATGGACATCAGCGATAAACAGGAAGGTGGCGTCGATCGGCGGAATGCGCTGCCCGGTCTGGCCGAAGGCCGGGCGCGAAACGGCGCCGGCCGCGGCAACGGCCGCTGCCTTCATCAGGAAACTGCGCCGGGAGACCGGTCGGGCGGAAATACGATGCATCATGCGCTAAAATTCAGCACGACGCGAACCGGCAGTCCAGTTGCTCGCAAAGTGTGTCGACACGTTCTCCCAGGTCTGGCATTGCTTTCGGCATTCAACTTGCGCGGGCAGAGGAGGACGCCATGAAAACTGCATCCATCGGCATGACAATGGCGATTCTGGCGATGACGAGCGCAGCGCACGCCTCCGCGTGCATCGACGCCAAATCGGCCAAGGCCGGCTTCGTTCTCGAAAGGCCTGGCACCCACAGCGAATTTCGTCCGGCGGCGGGCGGAATGGTGGCGGTTGCCAACAAATACCAGTCGCAATCGCCGCAGTCGCAGTACCTGTTCGGCGGGCTGATCGAAGTGTTTCGCGACAGCAGCACAGGGCAGATGGCGATGATCCCGTTTTCCGATCTCAGGAAGGTGTTCCCACTGAAGGCGGGGGCCAAGAGCAAGATCGTGTTTGCCCGTCTTGCACCGAACAAGCCGCCGAAGGGCACCGAGACGCTGGAGATCAACGTCAAGGGCAAGGAGACGTTCAGCCTGGGTGATTGCAAATACGCCGTGCTTGCGGTCAAGCAGACGATCAGGAGCGAGGCCGGCGAGACGCGGGACGAGTTCACCGCGCTTTACGCACCCGATCTGCAGGCAGTTGTGGCCAGGCGCTATGACGAGGGCACCAGTGCCGAAAGCGTGGTCGGCTACGAGCTGATCAAGCCACTGCCGAATTAAGAGCTCGGCCTCCCCGCCTCGGTCATAGTGAGCGACTGTCCTGCCGGCGTCAAAGGGCTCTGTGCAGTATCCTGCTACGTCGCCTCGTTCCCGTTTTGGACGACATAACTCCCTGCTCCAACGCCATCAGGCAGTCGCGCAGCACGCTTGCGTCCTGTGCGGTCTTGGCCATCGACATGGCGCCCGAATAGCTGGCGACGGCGAGCGCTGCGAAGCGCTGCGGATCGGTGCCAAGCTCCCGTCCCGCCTGCCGATCGGCGCTGACCTTGTCGGCGATCGCCTGGCGCCAGGCCGAAAAAATGCCGGCAAGGGCAATGCGGAAATCCGGATCGGCAAGCGACAGTTCATGCGCCAGGTTGTTGAGCGGGCAGCCGCGCACGAAACCTTGCCGCTCCAGCTCCGCCGCGACGGCCGCGAACACGGAGCGCACGCCCTCGCGCGCTGAGGGAGCCATCCGCACCGGTGCGATCCATGTCTCTTCGACCGCGGCGGCGACCCGCTCCTCGATCACTGCAAGCGCCAGCGCCTTCTTGGTCGCGAAATGGTGGTGCAGCGCACCACCGGTGACGCCCGCCGTCGCCATCAGGTCGCCCATGCTGGACGCATGATAGCCGCGTGCCTGAAACGCCTCCTCGGCGACGTCGAGCACTTTCTTGCGCATGCCTTCGGGGTCGTTGGTGCGTTTTTGAGCCCGCGACCTTGGGCGAGCGGATATCTCTGCTGACATCTTCACACGATAGCAGATTGACAAAACAGGACAACCGGTCTGTTTTGCAAAACAGGATGACTGTCCTGTTTTGGAGCTCGCACGATGAACCTGCCTTTGAACGCCATACCTAATCCCGATCTGCTCGCCTCGCCCGTCGTCGAACTCAGGCAATACACGCTGAAACCCGGCCGGCGCGAGACGCTGATCGGCATCTTCGACAATCACCTGATCGAGGGGCAGGAAACCGCGGGAATGACCATCATCGGCCAGTTCCGCGATCTCGACCGGCCGGACATGTTCGTCTGGCTGCGCGGCTTCGACGGCATGGAAGCGCGGAAAAACGCTCTGACCGCCTTCTATGACGGGCCGGTCTGGGCTGCCTGGCGCGACGCCGCCAACGCCACGATGATCGATTCCGACGACGTGCTGCTGCTGAGGCCGGCCTGGGCGGGCGCCGGCTTCGATCTCTCGGGATCGCAACGAGCAATCCAGACGGATCTCGAAGAACCAAGCACAAGCAGTGCTTTGCAGACAATTGTTGTCATCAAGATTCATCATTTGCGACCGGGCCTAGAAGCCGGCTTCGCCAGGGATTTCCAGTCCGCGGCTCTTCCGGTGCTTGCCGCACTTGGCGCACAGCCGCTGGCCGCCCTCGTCACCGAACATGCCGAAAACAGCTTTCCGCGGCTGCCGGTGCGGGCCAGCGAAAACGTCTTCATCAGCATCACGGGTTTCGCAAGCGCCGAAGCGTATGCCCGGCATGAAGCGGCCTTGGCCGCCTCCCCGGACTGGCAGGCGCTTCAGCAGACCGTACAAGGGGAATTCGCCAGGCCCGCGGAGGTTTTGCGTCTGTTACCGACGGCGCGATCGCTGCTCGGGCAGCACCTAATTTCGGTATGAACCAACATCGTCGACGCCCCCTACGTCGCCGGAGCCTCCTGGTTCATGCCTGAAAGTGTCTGGCATGGATCGCCTGGTAGCGCGCCGTCCATGCGGTTGCCTGCTCCAGGTCAAGGGAAACGCGAAGCAGCCGGTGGTCCTCGTTCTTGCGGCCAATAAGCTGGATGCCAATCGGCAGGCCGCCCTTCGACTGAAAAAGCGGCAGGCTGGCGGCCGGTTGCCCGGTGACATTGAAGATTTCGGTGAAGGGCGCAAAGCCGTAGGCCCGGCTCGCCCAAGCCTCGTAATCGAAGAGAGCACCATCGCCATGGATGGCGCCAAGCCGGGGCGTAAGCTCGGCCGTCGTCGGCGTCATGATCAGGTCGAACCCATCGAACGCCATCGCCATCGCCAGCGAAGCGCTGTGCACATGGTCCTGCGCCCTGAGATAATCGGCGGCCGAGGATCGCCGAAAACTGTCGAGAGCGTGACGAGTCAGGCTTTCGATTTCGCCGGCACCCGGCATCCGCCCGATCTCATCGGCGCGCTCGTCAACCAGCCGCGCGACCTCCGACATCCAGAAGATGCTCCAGTCCGCTTCGGCACTGGCTTCCCGCGGGAAACGCGCCTCTGTGACCTCGTGCCCCATGTCCTCGAGGAGGCTCATGGCTTCCTGGAATTTTTCCCCGATCTCGGACGCGACCGGCGTGCCATCCGGCCGGTGCGCCAGGCACGCGACGCGCAGACGCTCGCCGGGGGAAGACAGCCAGTCCAGGTAGGACGGCACCGATTTCGGCACGGAGTAAGGCGCTCCTTGCTCTGGACCGGCAGTCATGTCCAGCATGGCGGCGCTGTCCCGAACGGTGCGGGATAGGACACTGTCGGCGTAGAGGCCGGCGCCGACCTGACCTCGATAGGGGCCGACAGGCGTGAGCCCGCGCGACGGCTTCATGCCGAACACGCCGCAACAGGCAGCCGGCACCCGGATCGAGCCGCCGATGTCGGAACCGTGGGCGACCGGCACCATGCCGCTTGCCACCGCGGCGGCAGCTCCGCCGCTTGAGCCGCCCGCCGTCAGCGAAGGATCCCAGGGATTCAAGGTGGGGCCGCGAAAGCTGGGTTCGGTGACGAAGTCGTTGGCAAATTCAGGCGTGTTTGTCTTTCCCAGCAAGATCAGACCGGCGGCCCGCCAGCGCCGGACGATCTCGCTGTCGGGCTTCGGCGCGGCATCCTTGAAGTAGAGCGACGAGTGCGTCGTCGGCCACTCCCGTACATTGACGCCGGTGTCCTTGACCAAGAAGGGAATGCCGGCGAGTGCGGCCTGCCGGTTGCAGCTTGCCGCCGCGGAAAGCGCCCGGTCCGCATCGATCAGTGTCACGGCATTGATGGCGGGATTGATGCTTTCGATCGCTTCGATAGCCGCCTCAACGACCTCAACAGCCGACAGTTCACCCGAGCGAACATGCCCGGCCAGGGCGACGGCATCCAACGCCACGTATTCGGAAAGGTTCATGACTGCTCTCAGCCCAGATTGCCGGTCGCTTCGAGGTCGGCTTCATTCCAGACCTTGAAATACCGGGCGATGGCTGCCGCAACCAATGCCGGATCCTCCCAGTGCGGGTTGTGTCCGCACCGCACCGCGCTTACAAACGCGGCGGCGGGGATTTCTTCGAGGAGCCGCCGTTGGTGCGTTTCGTCGAAGAGCAGGTCGCGCCCGCCCGCAATGACAAGCGCCGGCAGGTGCAGCGTGCGCGCCTTGTCGGTCAGATCGACGCGCCGAACCTGCTCCAGGATTGCGCACCAAAGTGCCGCCGGCATGGCTGACGCTTCCTTTGCAGCCATGGTCAGGAAGTCCGCTGGAACCTCGGCCTCGCAGGCATGCCAATATTCATAGAACGGATCGGCCGGCGATATCGGGTCTCGAAGTGCCCGCACACCAATGGTCATCGGGTGATCCTCACCGATCTGCGGCCGCAGCGTTCCGGCCATCAGCACCAGGCCACCGATCATCTCGGGGTAGCGCGCGGCTGCCTCGATCGCCACCATGCTGCCCAGGGAATGCCCGACCAGAACCGGCCGCTCGAGCCGCAATCGCTCGATCAAACTCGCCACATCTTCCGCGAAATCCGCCGGGGCGAAGCCGCGTGTCCCGGCCGGCGAGGCGCCATGCCCGCGCAGGTCTGGAATGACACGCCGGCGCCCGGCGAGATGCGGCGCCAGCAAGGAGAAGCTGCGGCTCGTGTCGGAGAAGCCGTGCACCAGCACCAGCGCGGGCTCCTGCCCGGCGATTTCGACGCAGGCCGTTTCAGCACCGACCTTGCGCTTGCGGCCGTTCCAGCCCGCCTGATCGGCCGATATCACAGGCCGAGCTGCTGCTTGACCGCGTCGAGCGCGGGCTTGCCATCGAATGTGGTGACACCGGCAAGCCAGGCGCCGAGCCTATCCGGATTCTCCTTGACCGCCTTCAGGCCGGCTTCCTCCGGCTTCATGCCGTCATTGATGAGATAGCCCATGCCGAGATTTTCGAAATCGATGTCGAAGGCGAGATTCTTCAGCAACTGCCCGACATTCGGGCATTGCTGCAGATAGCCCTTGCGCACCTGCGTCGTCACCGTTGCGGCGCCGAAGTTCGGTCCGTAGAACTTGTCGCCGCCGCTCAGATATTTGAAGTCGTACATCGTGTTCATTGGATGCGGCGCCCAGCCCTGGAAGACGATGAAGCGCTTTTCCTTGATCTCGTAGCCGACCTCGGAAAGCATGCCGGCTTCACTCGATTCGACGACCTGCCAGCCATCGAGGCCGAGCGACTTATCAGCGATGGCGTCCATCATCAGCTGGTTCGAGCCCGGCTCGATGCCGTACATCTTCCTGCCGAACTTGTCGGCGAACTTTTGCAGGTCGGCAAAATCCTTGACGCCGGCCTCCCAGACGTAAGTCGGCACGGCAAAGGTGTATTTGGCGCCGACGAGATTGACGCGCACATCGTCCACCGAGCCGTCCTTCTTATAGGGCTCGTAGTAGGTGATCATCGCCGGATCCCAATAGCCAAGGAACACGTCCAAATCATTGTTCTTCAAGGATTCATAGATGACGTTGATGCCCAGAAGCGAGCTTGCCGGCTTGTAGCCGAGCGCATCGAGCAAGACGCTGGTGACGCCGGTAGTGAAGGCAAGGTCGTTCCATCCAGGCTCGGCCATGCGCACGACCTTGCATTGCTCGGGTTCAGCCGCAAAGGCCGGCTGGATCGCCAGCAGGACGCAGAGCGAGGCGCCTATTTCAAGGCAACGCAGCATTTCGGTTCTCCTCATTTCACCAACGACGTTGACCATTCGGTTTTTAAATTGTCCCAACGGTCAATCATTGATCTCGGCGGACAAAAATGTCAACGTCGGTTTTCGATGCATGGATCCCGGCCCGTGAAACTCAAGCGTCTCAGCGACATACGCCGCAAGGAGCTGCGGCAAGCCGCCTTTGCCGTGCTTCAGCGCGAAGGCATAGCTGGCGCCACCATAGAAAAAGTGGCGGCACAGGCCGGCGCGTCGAAGGGCATCGTGCTGCACTATTTCAACAGCAAGCGGGAGCTTTTCGAGCATGCCATGCGCGAATCGAACCTGGTGCTGCGTCATGCGGTGGTCGAGCGGTTGAGGCAGGCGCGCACGCCAATGCAACGGATAGATGCCATCATCGAAGGCAATTTCGAGCCGCATCTCTTCCAGCCGTCCCTCTGCCACGCTTGGCTTTCGCTTTGCGCGGAGGTGCCGCGCGACGAAAAGCTTGCCCGCATCCAGAAGGTCATCCATGCGCGCATGCGCTCCAACCTGCTGTCCGGCCTGCGCGGCCTGGCGCCGGCGCGCGATGCTGACGAGATCGCTTTCGGCGTCACCGCCCTGATCGACGGGCTGTGGTTGAGGCTTGGCCTGCAGCCAGGCAGCGTTACGCGTGAACAGGCCATTCATCAGGTCAAGGATTTTGTCGCTACCCGGCTGGCTGTTCGGCGCGGTGCAGCCGCTGCCGAATAGCCAGGCGCATCAGCCGAAAGTTCATATTGTAGGATAAGCCGGAGGCTTGACCACAATCGGCAACGGCGCTGCTCTCCTTACCAGACAAGACGACAATGCGCGGGAGTGTTGGATGAGACTAGGCGGCAAACGGGCACTGGTCACCGGCGGTTCGGACGGGATCGGGCTGGCAATCGCCGAGGCTTTCTCGCGCGAAGGCGCGGACGTGCTGATCGTCGGCCGCGACGGCAAGAAACTCGACGCCGCCCGCGAGCAGCTCGGGAATAATGTCGAAACGCTGTCGGCCGACCTGTCGGCCAGCGCCGGCATCGACGCCGTGGTCGAGCATGCCAGGCGCGGCCCACCTCTCGATATCCTCGTCAACAACGCCGGCGTGGCATTCCTGGTGCCGTTCGAGACCGTCAGCCAGGACCAGTTCCAGCAATCGTTCGCGCTCAACGTCACGGCCGTATTCTTCCTCACGCAACGGCTGTTGCCGCATCTCGCGCCGGGCGCGGCTTCGGTGATCAACATCTCGTCCTATTTTGCGCACAAGATGATCCCGAAGCGGCCGTCCAGCCTCTATTCGCTGTCGAAGGGCGCGCTCAATTCGCTGACCAAATCGCTCGCATTCGAGCTTGGGCCGCGCGGCATAAGGGTCAACGCCATCGCGCCCGGCACGGTCGACACAGCGATGCGGCGCAGGTCGATCGAAAACCTGCCGGAGGCCGCGCAAGCCGAGCTCAAGGCCTATGTCGAGCGCAGCTATCCGCTCGGCCGCATCGGCCGGACTAGCGACCTTGCCGGCATCGCGGTCTATCTCGCCAGCGACGAGGCGGCGTGGACCAGCGGCGGTATCTTTGCCATCGACGGCGGGTATACGGCGGGGTGAGGAGCGCGCCCTTCCTCCTCCCTTGTGGGAGAAGGAAAAGGCGCGGCTTCAACCGATTTGCATCTCCCTCGCCCGCAATCTCCGCTTGAAGGCGTTTGTGCAACGCGATACGCCGTTTGCAAATTGCAAACCGGAGAGACTTCGTGAGCGCGCCAGAGACCAGAACCGAAACCGACACGTTCGGTCCCATCGAGGTCGCCGCCGACCGCTATTGGGGCGCGCAGGCGCAGCGTTCGCTGGCCAATTTCAAGATCGGCTGGGAGAAACAGCCGGCCTCGATCGTGCGGGCGCTGGGCATCGTCAAGCGGGCGGCCGCCGAAGCCAACATGGAGCTGAAGCGGCTCGATCCGGCGATCGGCAAGGCCATTATCGAGGCCTCCCAGGAGGTCATCGACGGCAAGCTGAACGACCATTTCCCGCTGGTCGTCTGGCAAACCGGCTCAGGCACGCAGTCCAACATGAACGCCAATGAGGTGATTTCCAACCGCGCGATCGAGCTTTTGGGCGGCGTCATGGGGTCGAAGAAGCCGGTGCATCCCAATGACCACGTCAACATGAGCCAGTCGTCGAACGACACCTATCCGACGGCCATGCACATCGCCTGCGCCGAGCGCATCATTCACGACCTGCTGCCGGCGCTGAGACATTTGCATGCGGCACTCGACGCCAAGACCAGGGCTTTCGCCCACATCGTCAAGATCGGCCGCACCCACACGCAGGACGCGACGCCGCTGACGCTCGGCCAGGAGTTCTCCGGCTATGCGGCGCAGGTCGCCTCGTCGATCAAGCGCATCGAAATGACCCTGCCCGGCCTGCAGGAATTGGCGCAGGGCGGGACCGCGGTCGGCACCGGTCTCAACGCTCCGGTCGGTTTTGCCGAAAAGGTGGCGGCGCGCATCGCCGCGATCACCGGCATCGATTTCGTCACCGCGCCGAACAAGTTCGAGGCGCTGGCCGCCCATGATTCCATGGTGTTCTCGCACGGCGCCATCAATGCCTGCGCGGCGGCGCTGTTCAAGATCGCCAACGACATCCGCCTGCTCGGCTCCGGCCCGCGTTCGGGCCTCGGCGAATTGTCGCTGCCGGAAAACGAACCGGGCTCGTCGATCATGCCTGGCAAGGTCAATCCGACACAATGCGAGGCGATGACACAGGTTTGCGTGCAGGTGTTCGGCAACAATGCGGCGATCAGCTTCGCCGGCAGTCAGGGCCATTTCGAGCTCAACGTCTACAATCCGCTGATGGCCTATTGTTTCCTGCAATCGGTACAGCTGCTGGCCGACGCTTCGGCGTCCTTCACCGACAATTGCGTCGTCGGCATCGAGGCCCGCGAAGACAACATCAAGGCGGCGCTCGACCGTTCGCTGATGCTGGTGACGGCGCTTGCGCCGACGATCGGCTACGACAACGCCGCCAAGATCGCCAAGGCGGCGCACAAGAACGGCACCACGCTGCGCGAGGAAGCGCTGGCCACCGGGCTGGTCAGCGAAGCCGACTATGAGCGGCTGGTGCGGCCGGAGGACATGACGCATCCGGGCTAGGGGTGTTGATATGCCTGGATCACAACACCCATGTTCATCGCGAAAACGTTACCTGGGTAAACAATCCGTAACCAATCTGACGTCTTTGGTGAACAGTCGGCCTGCGCTAACTAGGCGGGTATCCCAAGCCGTTTGGCCAAACCCTTCTGGAGAGTTACGCATGTCCACCAACACGTCCACCAACGCTTCGTTTGCCGGTTCCGGAACCGCCGCCGGCGCCTCGGGCACGATCCTGCTCGGCCGCCTCCTGCTTTCTGTCATCTTCCTGCTTTCCGGTTTCGGCAAGCTGACGGCGATTGCCGGCACCGCCGGCTATTTCGGCAGCCTTGGCCTGCCGCTGCCGATGGTGACCGCCATTGTCGTCGGCCTTATCGAACTGCTTGGCGGCCTGGCCATCCTCGTCGGCTTCCAGACCCGGATCGTCGGTTGGGTAATGGCGATCTTCACCGTCGCCACCGCGCTGGTCGCCCACACCGGCTGGGCCGATCAGATGCAGATGATCAATTTCATGAAGAACCTCGGCATTGCCGGCGGCTTCCTCGTGCTTGCCTCCTCGGGCCCAGGCGCGTATTCGATCGACGCCAAGCGCGGCTGAAGCAGTCCAGCGTTTCCTGAACAAAGGGGCGCGGAATTTTCCACGCCCCTTTTTCGTTGTCGGTTTAGATCCGCTGGCTGGAACTCTGCTAGGATCGGTCGCCGATATCGGAGGAGACCATGCCTCGCAATGCGCTGCTCTTGCTTTCCCGGCTGCTGCTCGCCGCGCTGTTCGTGCCGTCCGGCTTCCATGCGCTTGCCGACATCGCCGGCACATCAGGCTATTTCGCCGGCCTCGGCCTGCCGCTGCCGACGCTGGTGGCTTGGGCGACAGGCCTGTTCGAGCTGATCGCCGGGCTGCTCATCCTCGTCGGCTTGAAGACGCCGGTCGTGGCGTTGCTGCTCGCTGCGTTCTGCATCGCGGCGGGCTTCCTCGGTCATTATGGCCAGGGCGGCGACGATCCGACCCTGACCTTCATGCATTCACAGATGCTGATGAAGGACATCGCCATAGCAGGCGGTTTCCTGGCGCTGGCAATGGCTGGTGCGGGCGCCTGGTCGGCCGACGGGCGGCTGGTTGCAGCGAGCGCCTAAGCTGCCGCCTGGTTTATTCGGTGTCCAGAAAAACGAACTTTGCGAGACGGCTCACATTGACGGGCCCGCGAAGAGGACGAAGATCCCGGCAACCAACAGCTGAAGAACCTGCCTGGATTTCACGGCGTTTCCCTTCTTTCCTCAACGGTCGCGACGCGACAGCGCGGGCGTCTATTTGACAGACATGCTAGGCCCGCCCTCGACCGCCAGCACCAGCCGGCGGTTGGTCACCCTTGCCAGTTGTGCCAGCCGGCCGGCCGGCCGCTCGCCGTAAAGATCGGCCAGCGCCGCCGGCAGCACCAGCGCCAGCACGCCATTGCCGCGGTTTTCCCATTTCAGTCGCGGCATGACGCCGGGCATTGCCGCGCTCAGCAAATAGACGACGCGCAGCAGCGCGGCCAGCACGCGGGCGCGCTCGAGATAGCGCGGCGTCGCCAGCCCGCGGATTTCCGGAGCGGCTTCATTGAACACGCCCTCGTGGCGAAACAGGCTGACAAGCGCCAGGAAGGCGCGGCCGGGATGGTCGACGCCAATAAACGAGGCGTGAGCGATGATGTTGAGCGATTGCTTGCCGCGATATTCGGGATGGGCACGCCAGCCGATATCGGCGAGCAGGCAGGCGGCGTGGCGGTAGCGCGCCTCATCCCTGGTTTCGTCGATGCCGAAGGCGGCGAACGCCTTGCCGGTCCATTCGACAAGCTCATGCGCGTGGTCGACCGAGCGCGAGCGCAGGCGGGCAAGCTCTTCCGCAGCCGAGATCAGCGGATCGGCTTTCTGCTCGGCCTTATCGAGCAGCGAATAGAGAAAGCCCTCGCGCACGCCCAGCGCCGACACGATGATCTTCGACGGCTGCATCGCCGCCATGATCTCCTGCAGCACGATGGCGCCATAGGGCAGCAGCGAGCGGCGGTTCTTGGAGATGCCCTCGATGCCTTTGATCTTATCGATCTCGGCTTTGGCGACCTGCCGGAGGAAGTTCGCGGCGCTTTCGATGCCGATCTCGTAGTGGTGCATGACGCCGAGCGGGTAGTTGGTCATTTCCATGTGCAGCCGGGCGAGGTTTCGCCAGGTGCCGCCGACTGTGTAGAAGGCCCTGCCCTGCCCGCCCTTCAGCAATTTCGCCCGCGCCAGTTGCTCGCGCGTGATCCTTGCCGCCTGGGCCAGCGAGTTCTTCGCCATGTCCTGCAGGCGCAAGCCGCCCAACGGCAGCGTGATGCCGTCACCGATCGTCTCACCGTCGATATCGATCAGTTCGAGGCTGCCGCCGCCAAGGTCGCCGGCGATGCCGTTGGCCGGATGGAAACCGGAGATGACGCCGAGTGCCGAATAATGAGCTTCCTCGCGACCGCTCAGCACCTGGATCTCGGTCCTGAGCACATCCTCGGCGCGGTGGATGAAGTCGGGGCCGTTGACCGCCTCACGAGCGGCGGCGGTCGCCAGCACATACATGCGCTCGGCGCCGGCCTGGTCGGAGAGCGCGCGGAAGCGGCGGAACTCTTCCATCGAACGCGTCACCGCCTCGGGATCGAGCTTTCCGGTCGAAACGATGCCGCGACCGAGGCCGGCCAGCATCTTTTCGTTGAACAGCAAGGTCGGCGAGCGCGCCAGCCCCTCATAGATCACAAGACGGATCGAGTTCGACCCGATATCGATGATGGACAGCGGTCGGCGGTCCTGGAGCCGGCCCTGGGACGCTGAAATCATCAGCCCGTCGCTGCGTTCTGTTTCTTGCGGCGTTTGAACTGCGCGATGCGCTTGGGCGCATGCGACTTCAACGCATCGCCCCGTCCGGACAGGCTCGGATTGGTCATGAAATATTCCTGCGCGTTGAACGGTTCCTCGCCCTCCTCCAGCACGACGCGCCGGGAGGTTCCGTCAGCCAATACGTCGAAACTTTGCTGGTTGTCCATGATGTTGCCGAGCATGATCTGGCCGAGAACCTGCTCATGCACAGTTGGATTGGTGATCGGCACCATGGTCTCGACGCGGCGGTCGAGATTGCGCGGCATCAGATCGGCCGAGGAGATGTAGACGATCGCCCCGTCCGAGGGCAGGCCGTGGCCGTTGCCGAAGCAATAGATTCGGCTGTGCTCGAGGAAGCGGCCGACGATCGACTTCACCCTGATGTTCTCCGATAGGCCGGGCACCTGCGGTCTCAGACAGCAGATGCCGCGCACGACGAGATCGATCTCGACGCCGGCGCGGCTGGCATCGTAGAGCGCGTCGATGACGATCGGGTCGACCAAGGCGTTCATCTTCATCCAGATGCGGGCCGGTCTGCCCTCCAGCGCGTGGCTGATCTCATCCGAAATGTGCTGGAGGATGCGGTCGCGCAGCGTGAACGGCGAGATGGCCAGCCGCATCTGCTCGGCCGGCTCGGCATAGCCGGTGATAAAGTTGAACAATTGGGCGACATCGCGCGCGATTGTCGGGTCGGTGGTGAAGAAGGACAGATCGGTGTAGATGCGAGCGGTGACCGGGTGGTAGTTGCCGGTGCCGAGATGCACGTAATTGCGCAGCCTGCCGTCCTCGCGCCGCACGACCAGCGACATCTTTGCGTGGGTCTTCAGTTCGAGAAAGCCAAAGACGACCTGGACGCCGGCGCGCTCGAGGTCGCGCGCCCAGCGGATGTTGGCCTCCTCGTCGAAGCGCGCCTTGAGCTCAACGAGGGCGGTCACCGACTTGCCGGCCTCGGCGGCGTCGACCAACGCGCGTACGATCGGGCTGTCGTTGGAGGTGCGGTAGAGCGTCTGCTTGATCGCCACCACTTCCGGGTCGGCCATTGCCTGGCGCAGAAACTGCACCACCACGTCGAAGGATTCGTAAGGGTGGTGGACGATGATGTCCTTCTCGCGGATCGCGGCAAAGCAATCGCCGCCATGCTCGCGGATGCGCTCGGGAAAGCGGGGATTGTAGGGGGTGAATTTCAGATCGTCGCGGGCGACGGCGACGATCTCCGAGATCTGGCTGAGCGCCAGCGGACCGGTGAGCACGCTGATCCGGCTGGCCGAGACGCCGAGCTCGCCGGCGACGAAATCGCGCAATTCGGCCGGCATCGACCTGTCGAACTCGATGCGGATGACCGAGCCGCGGCGTCGCCGCTTCAGCGCCGTCTCGAACAGCCGCACCAGATCCTCTGATTCTTCCTCGACCTCGATATCGCTGTCGCGGATGATGCGGAACGTGCCGGAGCCCTTGACCTCATAGCCGGGAAACAGCTTGCCGATATAGAGACTGACCGCCTCTTCGAGTGGAATGAAGCGGACATGATGCTTGCGATCCGGCAAACGGATGAAGCGCCTCAGCGCCACCGGCAGGCGCAAAAGCGCGCTCATTTCCTCGCCGTTCTTGCGGTGGCGCAATTGCAGCGCCATCGAGAAACCGAGGTTGGGAATGAACGGGAACGGATGCGCCGGGTCGATCGACAGCGGGGTCAGGACCGGAAATACCTGCTCCTGGAAATGGTCCTCGAGCCAGGTCTTCTCGTCCTTGGTCAGCGCATCGCGGGTGATGCTTTCGATGCCCTGTTTGTCGAGCAGCAGCATCAGCGCCGAAAGGCTGTTCTGCTGGTCCTCCTGCAGGCGCTCGACCTCGCGCAGCAATTGTTCGAGCTGCTGCTCGGGAGTGCGCCCATCCGGGCTCTTCAGCACGATGCCCTCGCGTACCTGACCGGCAAGACCGGCGACGCGGACCATGAAGAATTCGTCGAGGTTGGCAGCCGATATCGACAGGAACCGGACGCGCTCGAGCAGCGGATGATTGGCGTTCAGCGATTCTTCGAGCACGCGCCGGTTGAATTGCAGCCAGGAAAACTCGCGGTTGACGAAGCGGTCGGGATTGCCGCCTTCGCGGCTCGCCGCCTCGACGGTGATGAATTCGCTCTGCACCGGCTTCAGTTCGTTCATGGTTTCCGCTCTTCCCACACCGTTCGACGACCACAGCCTTAACCGGCTTAACTTATCCTCTGACAGGCTTTTGCGACAGTTTCATTTCATCGATCTTGCAAAGAGACGGGTTATGATCCAGATGCAATCGACAAGATCAGGAGACGACGATGGCAGGCGGTTCCATTCCCCATTTCCAGAACGATGCGGGCTATCCGGCAATCGACATCGGCGTCAAGGAATTCATGTGCACCGGCGCCAATCCGCCTTTCGACCATCCGCATGTATTTCTCGATATGGGCGACGACAATGAAAAAGTCTGCCCCTATTGCTCGACGCTCTATCGCTATTCGCCCAAGCTGAAGGCATTGGAAACGCAGCCGCCGGGCTGCCTCTATATCGACCAGGCCGCCTGATTCTTCCGCGACAAGCCTGATGCGAGAAACGCAGTCCCGGCAGGTGGTCATCGCCGGGGCGGGCGTCGCCGGGCTGACGACGGCACTGGCCTTCGCCGAGCGCGGCTATCGGATAAAACTGTTCGAACAGGCGCAGCACCTCGAGGCTGCCGGCGCCGGCATCCAGCTTTCACCCAACGCGACACGCATCCTTCGACAATTCGGCGTACTCGATCGGCTGCTGCCGACGGCGGTGCGGCCGGAGGCGGTCGTGCTGAAGGATGCCGTCACGCTGCGCGAACTGGCACGCGTACCGCTTGGCCAGGTGGCTGAAAGGCGCTGGGGAGCACCCTATCTCGTCGCCCACCGCGCCGATCTGCAGTCAGCGCTGATGGAGCGGGTAGCCGAGCGGTCCGAAGTCGAGCTTGTCACCGGTGCCCGCGTCGGCGGCGTCGCAACCGGACCGAATGGCATCACCACAACAGTCGAGATTGCCGGCACGACCATCGAAACCGAAGCATCGTTGCTGGTCGGAGCCGATGGCGTCTGGTCGTCGGTGCGAGAAACGCTCGCCCGCAAGGCGGCCGATTTCCGGAGAAGCCGCTTCTCGGGCGAGCTTGCCTGGCGCGCAACGGTGGCCGCGGACAGCCTCGCCGGACAAGCCTTCAGGGTGATCGGTGCGCCCGATTGCGTTACCACATTCCTCTATCCAGGCTTCCATATGGTCGCCTATCCGGTCAGCCGTGGCGCGGTCTTCAACCTCGCGGCCTTCACCAAGGGCGAGCGCATCGCCGAGAGCTGGTCGGGGCATGCCGACCCCGCCATCCTCGCCAGCGCCATGCGCGGTACCGCGCCGGCGCTGGTCCGTCTGGCGAGCGAGGCCGCGCCATGGACGGCATGGCCGATCCATACCGTCGAGCGGCGGCGGTGGACGACGCCGGAGGGCATAGCGCTGATCGGCGATGCGGCGCATGCGATGACGCCGTTTGCCGCACAGGGAGCGGCGATGGCGATCGAAGACGCGGTAACCCTTGCCGGTTTCGTTGCCACCTCGCCTGCCGATCTCAGCAGCGCGCTTGTCGCCTGGGAACAGGCGCGGCAGCCGCGCGTCGCCCAGGTCGCCCGCCGCGGCGCCCTCAACCGCCTCGCCTGGCATGCGGCCGGGCCGGTGGCGATGGCCCGCAACCTGTTCCTGGCGATGCGCTCACCCGAAAAACTCGCCGCTGATCTGGACTGGCTCTATGGCTGGCGGGCGGACGCTCGGCGGTCCTAAGTCATCGGAGCCTTGTCAATTGTAAAGCCGCATCGACAGGCTAAGCGAGGCCGGCAGCGGGTTCCACCAGCCGGTGCGCAGGCCGGCGGTGCGCAGTGCCGCCGCCGCCCAGGTGTTGCAGCCGACCAGCGCGTTGAAATGGCCATTGGCTTCGAAGAAACGATCGAAACGGGAATAGGCCGCATCCTCGATCGGTTTGGCCCCGTTCGGTCCGTGCTGAAAACTCACTGCAATGAAATGGAGCAGCGCCGCAAAGCGTTCCTCACTTACGTCGAAGCCGGCGACGTCGGGATGCGGCTCGGTGATTTCGCCTGAAATGTCGACATGCATCACCGAGGCATCGACGGTCAGCGCCTTCATCACCGGCACTGCCTTCAGTTCCGACCAGGTCGGCGTCTCGAGATAGAAGGCGCGGCCGCCCCAGCCGAAGACGATGTAGCGGACCTCCGCCATGTCGGCCGGAATGCCGGCATCGACCAGGAAGTGGAAGCGCCGGCGCACATCGTCGTCGACCGGGATGGCGATGTCGGTGTGGATCGGATTTTTCAGCACCACGATGCGGTGGCTTGCGCCGATCGGATCGGCAGCGGCCGCCGGCCAGAGCGGGCGCGGCAGCAGCGTGCCCAGCGCCACCGCAAGGACTGCTGCAACGACCAGCAGGCCGAGAAAACGAGCAAGCTTCTTCATGGGGAAGGCATAGGCCAAGCAATGTTCAAGGTGAAGCCTCTCCGGAAATTGCACAGCTGACTTAAAGCTTGACGCGTATCCTCCCGGGGAGGATATGCAGAGGCATGTCAGATCACCTCCACGCTTCGCATCCTTCCATCATAAAGCGCCTGAAGCGCGCGCAAGGCCACCTTGCGGCCGTGCTGGCGATGATCGAGGCGCATCGCCCTTGCGTTGATCTGGCGCAGCAGCTTCATGCCGTCGAACGAGCCATCAGCAGCGCCAAGCGCGAGCTGATCAACGATCACATCGAGCATTGCCTGACGGACAGCGTCGAAACCGGCGGCAACTCGCTGGCGGAACTCAAGCAGCTGGCGAAATATCTATGAATGCCATCGCAGCCCGCATTCTGGAATGGCTCGGGTTCGGCTCGCACGCCGCACATCATCACGGCGGTCACGGTCCGCACGGCCACAGCCATGGCGTCATCGATGCGACAATTGCCACCACCGATCGGGGCATCTGGGCAATCAAATGGTCGTTCGCGATCCTGGCGATCACCGCAGCATTGCAGATGGTCGTGGTTGTGCTGTCGGGGAGCGTGGCATTGCTGGCCGATACGATCCATAACATCGGCGATGCGACCACGGCGATCCCGCTATGGATTGCGTTCGTGCTGGCGCGGCGCAAGCCGTCGCGGACCTTCACCTATGGCTTGGGCCGGGTCGAGGATCTGGCCGGCATCATCATCGTGCTCATCATCCTGTTCAGCGCTGTAGTCGCCGCGTACCAAGCCATCGACAGGCTGATCAATCCACACATTGTGACCCATCTCGGCTGGCTGACTGCGGCGGGCGTTGTCGGCTTCCTCGGCAACGAGGCGGTTGCCGTGTTCCGTATCCGCGTCGGCCGCGAAATCAACAGCGCGGCACTGATTGCCGACGGCTATCACGCCCGCACCGACGGACTTACCAGCCTTGCCGTGGTCATCGGAGCCATCGGCGTCTGGCTCGGCTTTTCCTTGGCCGACCCGATTGTCGGCCTGCTGATCACGATTGCGATCTTCGGTATCGTCTGGCAATCGGCCCGCTCGGTGCTGACCCGCATGCTGGATGGAATCGAACCCGGTGTGATGGATGAAATCCGACATGCCGCCGAGCACGTTCCGGGCGCACGCATTGTCGATGCCAAGGCGCGCTGGATCGGTCATAGATTGCACGCCGACATCGCAATTGCCGCAGACGAAACCCTGCCGCTCTCGGAAGCGAACAACATCGCGGCAGCGCTGAAGGACGAACTGTCCCGGCATATGCCGGCCTTGGCTACGGCGAATGTGCGGTTTTCAACCGAACGTGGAGAGAACGACCATCCGCACCCTCACGAGACGTGCATGACGAAAACCACGGCCACGAGCACTGACGCTCCTTTTTAGACGGCTACGGTCAGGTGACATCGATGACGACCATCAGCCCGCCTCCGCCCTTCTCCTCGACATTGTTGTTCGTGGTGTGATGCGGGATGTGGCAATGGATCAGCCATTTGCCCGGACGCTGCGCCTTCCAGATCACGTCGTAGCGCTGACCCGGCCCGACATTGACCGTATCGGCAAGGAAACGACCCGAGGCAGCGATCGTTTCGCCGTCGCGGGCAACGACCTCGAACGGTCCGCCATGGATATGCATCGGATGGATGAAGCCGTTGTTGGTGCCGATGAACCGCACCTTGAGCGTCTCGCCAACCTTCATCGGGATCGTCTCGGTCGAGGGATAGGCCTTGCCGTTAATGGTGAAGAAATTCGGCATGCCGCCGTCCATCGGCATCGACGGGTAGGTCAGCCCTTCCCGCACCAGCCATTCCTGAAGCTCGATGACGTAATCATGGTCGGCCGCGACCTCGTCGGCGGGATTGGCGGGATCGATGATCAGCGCACCGTAGAGGCCGAGCGCCTGGGTCCGGTCCGGCTTGGCATGGGGGTGATAGAAATAGGTTCCGTGCTGGGTCGCCGTGAATTCATAGGAATACGATTGTCCAGGCTCGATCGGCGGTTGGGTAATCTCAGCCGGTCCATCCATCTGGTTCGGCAAGATCATCCCGTGCCAATGGATGGTTGTTTCCTCAGGCAGGCCGTTGGTGACGTTGATCCTGACCCGATCGCCCTGGCGGATGTGGATACGCGGACCAGGAATCTGGCCGTTATAGGCGTAGGCATCGACCGCAATGTTCGGCAGGATTTGCCAGCGGATCACCGATGGCCTGAGTTCGAACACCTTCACACCGTTCTCAATTCGAAACGGCAGGTCCTGGTCACCCCTTACCGTCAGGCCATAAGAGGCGGCCACGAGGCGCGGATCGGTAGCGGCCATGTCGCGCATCGCATCAGCCGGCGTGTCGCGATCCATGATCATGCCTCGCGGCATGATCACCCCGCCGACGTCGCGTGCCGACAGCGTCAGGTTCAGCCAGTTCGCCGGCGCGATCATGCCGATGCCGAGCGCCAGCAGGGAGACGGCACCCAGGGCAGCGACCTGCGGCATCGTGGCATCTGTCTCCATGTGATGGCCGCCGCCTTTGCCTTTGTGGGAAGCCATATCGTGGCCTCGCCCGTGATGGCCGCTGGCGTCGGCCTGCTGCATTTGCATCTGCGCATGTTGCCTCGTGGCAGGCTGCTCCCGACCATCGATGCCGGCTGCCTGCGCGCGCTGCGTCATCAGCCCATGCTTCAGCCCCCGCGCGACCAGCCAGACATTGGCCGGGTAGGCAAGCGCAAAGCCGGCGATGACGCCGATCGACATCACGCCCCAGAACAACAGCTCCGTCGGTTCCATCGCGCGCATGTCGCGGCCCATCATCAGGAAGCTCATGACCGGCGCCATGCCGGCCATCATGAAGTTCATGGAGATGAACTCGGGCAGGAAGCTCTTGCGCACGTTCTCCCAATAGGTGCCGCCCATCATCGATTTCATGAACAGCGATTGGAAGATGAACAGGCCGAAGGCAAAGCCGGCCAGATATTCGACGATCAGGTCGATCCACATCGGCAGGCCGAGCGCCGCCGTGACGGCGGCGGCAAGAATGATGCCGGTGGCATCGCCGGCGACGCAGTGGATGGTGGAGCCGACGCCCTGCTTCCAGAGCGGCCGGGTGAAGAGTTCATGCTCGCCCGGCCGAGGCTCCTTGTCGGCGAGCACGTAGAGCAGCAAGCCGACCGGACCCATATAGAGGGTGACCAGAATGAAGCCCCATTTCATCACCACCGGCTCGGGATTGTTGCGATATTGGTCGAAGCCGACATAAAGCGTCGAAACCAGCGCCAGCGCGAACCAGACGACGAGGAAATAATCGATCGGTTGGATGAGCATCAGGATGAACCCGTGACCTGCCGCCGCACGCGCCCACGCGGCTCGCTATACAACTCCCAATGGCAATGAACGCAGCCGGCGCGCTTATGATCCGCGCCGGCCTTAGTTACCAGGTTGCAACGTGACCACTCGAACGACCTGAAGCGCGCTTGCTATCTTCTCGCGCAGTGCACGGTCAGCGCTCGTCGAATACGCGCGAAGCCAGCAAGACAGAGGCTTGATCCGCCGCTCTTGTCCCGAACCCGGCGTACAGGATCAATGCAGGATCTGCGACAGGAACAGTTTCGTGCGCTCGTGGCGCGGGTGGTCGAAGAACTCGGCCGGCGTGTTCTGCTCGACGATCTGGCCTTGGTCCATGAAGATCACCCGGTTGGCGACTTTGCGCGCAAAGCCCATCTCGTGGGTGACGCAGAGCATGGTCATGCCTTCCTCCGCCAGCCCGACCATCGTCTCCAGCACTTCCTTGATCATTTCCGGATCGAGAGCCGAGGTCGGCTCGTCGAACAGCATGATGCGCGGGTTCATGCACAGCGAGCGGGCGATCGCCACGCGCTGTTGCTGGCCGCCGGAAAGCTGGCCGGGATATTTGTTGGCCTGTTCCGGGATCTTGACACGCTTGAGGAAATGCATGGCGATTTCCTCGGCCTGTTTGCGCGGCATCTTGCGCACCCAGATCGGCGCCAGCGTGCAATTCTCCAGAATGGTCAGATGCGGGAACAGGTTGAAGTGCTGGAACACCATGCCGACCTCGCGGCGCACCTCGTCGATCTTCTTCAGATCGTTGGTCAGTTCCTTGCCGTCGACGATGATCTTGCCCTTCTGGTGTTCCTCCAGCCGGTTGATGCAGCGGATCATCGTCGATTTGCCGGAGCCCGACGGGCCGCAGATGACGATGCGCTCGCCGCGCATCACCTTTAGATTGATGTCCTTCAGCACATGGAATTCGCCGTACCATTTGTGCATGGCGATGATGTCGATGGCGACATCGGTGGTGGAAATGTGCATCTTGGCGGCATTGACCTTGATCTCTTCCGCGCTGACGGCGTTTTCTATGGCCATGACAAGGTCCCCTTTTTAGCGTTTGTGGCCGGTGTCGAGACGGCGTTCCGTGTACATTGAATAGCGCGACATGCCGAAGCAGAACAGCCAGAAGATGAAGGCCGCGAACACCAGGCCGGATCTGGCCGTCTGCGGCGTCGCCCAATTGGCGTCGGAGAAATTCTGCTTGACGATGCCGAGGAGGTCGAACATCGAGATCACGATGACCAGGCTGGTGTCCTTGAACATGCCGATGAAGGTGTTGACGATGCCGGGAATGACCAGCTTCAGCGCCTGCGGCATGACGACCAGGCCCATCTTCTGCCAGTAGCTGAGGCCGAGCGAATCGGCGCCCTCATACTGGCCTTTGGGGATCGCCTGCAGGCCGCCACGCACCACTTCGGCCATGTAGGCGGCGGCAAACAGCGACACGCCGATCAGCGCGCGCAGGAACTTGTCGAAGCTGACGCCGGCCGGCAGGAACAGCGGCAGCATCACGCTGGCAAAGAACAGCACCGTAATCAGTGGGATGCCGCGTACCGTCTCGATGAAGATCACGCACAGCAGCTTGACGATCGGCATGTTCGAGCGCCGGCCGAGCGCCAGCACGATGCCGACCGGCAGCGACACGGCTATGCCGACGAAGGACAGGCTGAGTGTCACCAGCAGTCCACCCCAGAGCGGGGTTTCGACATAGGGCAGGCCGAACATGCCGCCGACCAGCAGAACGAAGGCGACGACCGGCAGTACGAAAAAGAGAAGAATGGCGTTCAGCCCCTTGCGCGGTACGCGCGGAATGAGCAGCGGCACCAGCAGCGCCACGAACAGGATGGCCACCAGGATCGGGCGCCAACGCTCTTCCAGAGGATAGCGGCCGAACATGAACTGGCCGAACTTGGCGTTGACGAAGGCCCAGCAGGCCCCGGTCCAGCCGTCCGGCTGGATGCCGCCCTGCGCCACGGTGGCGCAGACCGTGCGGTCCGGTCCCGTCCACTGGGCGTTGATGAAAGCCCAATTGACGATCTGCGGCAGGATCATGGCAACCAGCACGATGCCGATGATGGTCAGGATGGCGTCGCCGGTCGATGCGATCAGATTCTTGCGGATCCAGGCGGTGAGGCCACGCTCGCTCGATGGCGCCGGTTGGGCCAGCGCCATCTCCGTCCGCACCCAGGACATGTCGTGTTCCTGCATGTCCCTACCTCTCCACCAGCGCCATCCTGGCGTTCACGACGTTCATAATCGCCGACGTGATCAGGCTGAGCGCGAGATAGACAGCCATCATGATCACCACGCCTTCAACCGCCTGCCCGGTCTGGTTCAAGACCGTGCCGGCAGTCGCTGTCAGGTCCGGATAGCCGATGGCGATGGCGAGCGAGGAATTCTTGGTCAGGTTGAGATACTGGCTAGTCAGCGGCGGAATAACGATGCGCATCGCCTGCGGCACGACGACAAGCCTGAGGATCGATCCCGAGCGCAGCCCGAGTGCCGCGGCCGCCTCGGTCTGGCCTGCGCTGACGCCCCTGATGCCGGCGCGCACGATTTCGGCGATAAAGGCGGCCGTATAGCAGGACAACGCCAGATAGAGGGACAGGAACTCGGGCCTGACCTGAAAACCACCGACGAGATTGAAGGTCGACTGCTTTGGAAATTCGAAGCTCAGCGGAAAGCCGCTCAGCGCGTAGGCCAGCAGCGGCAGGCCGACAATCAACGCTATGGATGTCCAGAACACCGGGAATGGCTGTCCCGTCGCCATCTGCCGCTGCCGCGCCTTGCGGGCCACGAACCAGGCCATGGCGATGCCGAGGAGCAGTGCGACCAGGATCAGCCAGGAGCCCTCGCCCCATATAGCGCGGGGAAAATAGAAGCCTCGCTGGTTGAGGAAGGAGCCGAACGGCAGATTGATGCTCTCGCGCGGCGGCGGCAGCACGGCGAGCACGCCGGAATACCAGAAGAAGATGACCAGCAGCGGGGGGATGTTGCGGAACACCTCGACATAAACGGTGCAGATCTTCCTGATCAGCCAGTTATGCGACAGCCGGCCGATGCCGACGATGAAACCGATGATGGTGGCGGTGATGATGCCGACGACGGCCACGATCACGGTGTTGATAAAGCCGACCAGGATGGCACGGAAATAGGTCGAATCCGATGAATAAGCGATGGCGCTTTCGCTGATGTCGAAACCGGCGCGGCCCTTGAGAAAGCCGAAGCCGGAAGCGATGTGCAGCCGCGTCAAATTGGCGATGACGTTGTGGGTAACCCACCAGACACCCGCTACCAGCAGGACGAGGACCAGCGCTTGAAAGAATATGCCGCGGACGCGCGGATCATTGATGAAGGAACCGCGGCTTGGCTCCTCGCGAAGAACTTCCTGCGATGCCATTCGACAGTCCCCTGGAAAGAGAGACCGGAAGGCAGACGATCTGCCTTCCGGATCCATTTTCGATCAGCGGATCGGCGGAGCGTACTGCAGGCCACCCTTGGTCCACAGCGCGTTGATGCCGCGGGCGATCTTCAGCGGGCTGCCGGAGCCGACATTGCGTTCGAACATCTCGCCGTAATTGCCGACGGCTTTGACGATGTTGACGACCCAGTCATTGGAGACGCCGAGATCGGTGCCGATCTTGGTGTCGGCTTCCTGGCCGAGCACGCGCTTGATCTCGGGATTGTCCGAGTTCTTCATCTCGTCGACATTGGCCTGGGTGATGCCCAGTTCCTCGGCGTTGAGCAGCGCGAAATAGGTCCACTTGACGATGTGGTACCACTGGTCGTCGCCCTGGCGCACGGCCGGCCCAAGCGGTTCCTTGGAGATGATCTCGGGCAGCACGACGTGGTCGGCCGGCGAGCTGAGCGTCAGGCGAATGCCGTAGAGACCCGACTGGTCGGTGGTGTAGACGTCGCAGCGGCCGGCGTCATAGGCGGCGTTAACCTCATCCAGCTTTTCGAAGACGACGGGGTTGTACTCCATCTTGTTCGACTTGAAATAGTCGGCAAGGTTGAGCTCGGTCGTGGTGCCGCTCTGCACACACACCGCCGCGCCCGAAAGCTGCAGTGCCGAATTCACGCCCGGAAGCTTCTTGGCGTTGATCATGAAGCCCTGACCGTCATAATAGGTGACGCCGACGAAGTTCAGGCCAAGCGCCGTGTCGCGGTTGATGGTCCAGGTGGTGTTGCGCGACAGGATGTCGACCTCGCCCGACTGCAGCGCGGTGAACCGCTCCTTGGCACTGAGCGGCGTGAACTTGACTTTGCTGCCATCGCCGAAGACGGCGGCCGCCACGGCGCGGCAGAAATCCACATCAATGCCTTTCCATTCACCCTTGTCGTCAGGCGCCGCGAAGCCAGCAAGACCCGTATTGGTGCCGCACTGGATGAAGCCTTTCGCCTTGACGTCGTCGAGCGTGCTCGCCGACGCAGCCGAAGCCGCGAATCCAAACGCGGCGGCGCCCAAAACGCCGATTGCAATGTGTTTCATGACCCACAGACCCTTTTCTGTTTTTTCCAGGCGAACCTGACTTTTTCCCGTGTGAACGCAGCTATGTAATCCCGGCCCATCACCGGAATCGCGCATCGTAACCGACGCGCTGCCTCCCATTCACGAACAACATCGAAGGCGATTATTCCTGTGAGGTCAAGGGAAATGACCAAATCCGAAAGACTTTGAAAACCAACCGCCTGAAATGCCTGAATTGCAGACAAACGCGCTCGCAAATTGGTCAGCGCGCCAATTAAGCCGGCAAAGTCCGACCGTGACTTGCCAAGCGCACCTGGCAGCCGTTCAGAGGATCTACGGCGCATTGCTGAATTGGCATATTCAAGACCTTGGCCTGGCGAGTGCGGTGCGGTTGCGCGGCCAATGCCGCCGCACTATGGCTAACGACCAACCCATGGGACGAAAAGCAATGGCAAAAGACGGCAGCGAGATGGGCGTCAACACGCGGCTCGCCCATTCCGGCAACAACCCGCATGACTATTTCGGCTTCGTCAATCCGCCGGTGGTGCATGCCTCGACCGTGCTCTATCCCAATGCGGCGGCGATGGCTTCACGCAGCCAGAGATACACCTACGGCACGCGCGGCACGCCGACCACCGATGCGCTGAACAGCGCGATCGATGCGCTGGAAGGTTCGGCAGGCACGGTCGCGGTACCGTCCGGCCTGGCGGCGGTGACGCTGCCGCTGCTCGCCTTCCTGTCGGCCGGCGATCATCTGCTGATCGTCGATTCCGTTTATCATCCGACCCGCAACTTCGCCGACACGATGCTGAAGCGGCTGGGCATCGAGGTCGAGTATTACGAACCGCGCATCGGCGCCGGCATCGCGGCGCTGATCAAGCCCAACACCAAGGTGGTGTTCACCGAATCGCCGGCCTCCAACACTTTCGAGGTGCAGGACATACCGGCCATCGCCAAGGCAGCACATGCCGCCGGCGCCATCGTCATGATGGACAACACCTGGGCGACGCCGCTCTACTTCCGCCCGCTCGACCACGGCGTCGACATCTCGATCCACGCGGCGACGAAATACCCGGCCGGCCATTCCGACGTGCTGCTCGGCACGGTGTCGGCCAATGCAGCTTGCTGGAATCAGCTTTGCGAGACGTTCAACACGATGGGCTGCTGCGCCGGACCGGACGACGTCTACCAGGTGCTGCGCGGCCTGCGCACGATGGGCGTGCGGCTGGAGCATCATCAAAAGAGCGCGCTTTCCCTCGCCGGCTGGCTGGAGGATCAGCCCGGCGTAGCGCAGGTGCTGCATCCGGGGCTGCCCAGTCATCCCGACCACGCTATGTGGAAGCGCGATTTTTGCGGATCGAGCGGCATCTTCTCGATCGTTCTCGCGGGCGGCGGACAGAAGCAGCAGCACGCCTTCCTCGACGCGTTGAAGTTTTTCGGCCTCGGCTATTCCTGGGGCGGCTATGAGAGCCTTGCCGTGCCGGTATTTCTTGGCGACCGCACAATCGCCAAGGGCCCGTATGACGGGCCGCTGGTGCGCCTGCAGATCGGGCTCGAGGATGTCGAGGATTTGAAGGCCGACCTGGCGCGCGGGCTGGCGGCGGCCGCTGATGCCTGAGCCAGCACCATTCCAGACTGAGTCAGAAAATCGGCGTAACAGCCTGGAAAAATTGCGATCCTGAGCGATATCACGGCGACCGATCGGTCGACTCTACAAAACAGGGGCGGCAGTGTGGTGAAGGCGGTAGAATAGTCTCTGCCAGTCCTTGAAACGGATCGAGGTTGGCCGGCGGGATCGGTCGGGAACCTTTTGTCGGCCGATGCATCCAATGTCGCGATGAGAAGCCTATCAGGAGATCGGCCATGCCTGCTGCGTTGACGGCAACGCCCGCCGCTTCCGGCGATATGCAGCTTGTCGGCCGCGCGCTGGCACGTGATGGCGATGCATTTCGCACCATCATCAAGACGCACAACCAAAGGCTCTACCGCATCGCCCGCGGTGTTGTGCGGAACGACAGCGAGGCCGAGGACATCGTCCAGGAGGCGTATGTCAGCGCCTTTGCCCATCTCGAGTCCTTTCGCGGCGATGCCTCGCTCGCCACATGGCTGTCGCGTATCGTCATCAACGAAGCCCTCGGCCGCTTGCGCAAAAGGCGGCGAATGGTAGCGATGCCAGAAAACCCGCAAGCCGAAATCATCCGGTTTCCCTTCAATCCGAGCGACGATCCGGAGCGGACGATGGCGCAACGGCAGATCCTTGAGCTTGTCGAACGGGCAACCGACAGTCTTCCCGATGTCTACCGGATGGTGTTCGTGGCGCGCGTCATCGAGGGATTGAGCATCGAGGAAACCGCCGAACTGCTTGGCGTGCGACCAGAAACCATCAAGACCCGGCTGCACCGCGCCCGCGCGCTGGTGCGCAAGGCGCTGGACGACCAGATCGGCCCGGTGCTGCTCGACGCCTTTCCGTTCGCGGGCCGGCGCTGCGAACGGCTGACCAATGCCGTGATGCAGCGGCTTGGTCTTTCCGGATAGGCCGCACCGATTTTCGCGGGAACGTTTTCCCGTGACCTGCATCCAATGAGCATCACTGAAAACGAAGCCCGATGCAGTTCCGCGTCGGGGCGAAGGAGAGCATCATGTTTATTCGATCGACCACGGCACTGGCCGCAATTTTCCTGCTTGGCGCGGCGCCCTCGTCGCAAGCTGCCGACAAACCGACCGATCCGCAGATCGCACATATCGCCTACACAGCGGGCGTGCTTGACGTCGAGGCGGCCAAGCAGGCGCTGAAGAAATCGAAAAACAAGGAAGTCGTGGATTTCGCCAAGGACATGGTGCGAGATCACGAGGCGGTCAACAAACAGGCTCTCGACCTGGTCAAGAAGCTCAAGGTCACGCCTGAGGACAATCCGACGAGCAAGGCGCTGACCAAGGCGGCGGCCGAGGAACGTGCCAAGCTTGCCAAGCTCAAGGGCGCAGCGTTCGACAAGGCCTATGTCGCCAGCGAGGTGGCCTACCACAAGCAGGTCAATGGCGCGCTCGAAACTCTGCTGATTCCGTCCGCCAGCAATGCCGAGCTGAAGAGCCTGCTGGAAACCGGCCTGAAAATATTCCAGGGCCACGAACAGCACGCCGAACACGTCGCCGGCATGCTGAAGTGAGGATCGAGCCAATGATGTCGCGGCGGCATCTGTGGGTTGCTCTGGCATTGGCCATGGGTGCCGCGCCGGCCAAGGCCGAAACCATCGAGGTGACGATCGAGAAGCTTGTGTTTTCGCCGGCGAAGATCGAGGCGAAGGTCGGCGACACGATCAGGTGGGTAAACAAGGACGTGTTCGCCCACACGGCAACCGTCAACGGCGCCTGGGAAGTGATGATCCCGCCGAAGAAGGCGGCGAGCCTGACGGTGAAGAAGGCGGAATCGGTCGATTATTTCTGCCGCTTCCATCCCAACATGAAAGGCCATCTGACGGTGACATCGCCCTGACCGGCTAATGTTTGCCGCGCAAAAGTGTGCAGCGGTTTTGCGATAACGACATGACGAAAAAGAGCCTAATGCGCGCCGCACGAGGTGGGTCGAACACGACGCGCTTCTAGGCCGCCAGCCATGCCGTCCCGGCAAGAAGGGTGACCAGCGTCAACGGCAGGCCGACCTTGAAGAAGGCGATGAAGCCCAGCGGTTTGCCGGAGACCCGCGCGTGCTCGGCAACGATCAGATTGGCGACCGAGCCGAGCAACGTGAAATTGCCGGCCATCGTCGAGCTCATGGCGACGACCAGCCAGGCCCGCTCGGGGTTTTCCAGTCCGGGCACGAACGGCTTCAGCGCCAGCACGGCCGGGACATTGCTCATGATGTTGGACAGCACCGCGGTGAAGCCGGACAGCCGCCACACATCATTCAGCCCAAGGTCTTTTGCCGAAGCGACGATGTCGGGCGTAAGCAGCGTCTTCTCGGCTCCGGCGACGACGATGAACAGCCCGGCGAACATGAACAGCAGCGGCCCATCGATCTCGCGATAGATGCGCTCAGGTTTGATCGCGCGGGTCAGCAACAGAATCGCACCGCCGATCAGCGCCGCCTTGGCAACGGGAACGCCGGCAAAGAAGGCGATGGCCAAACCGATACAGACGACCACCGCCTTCAGCACCTGCCCCGGCAGCATGCGACCTCGGTAGACTTCGGGGCTGAGCTCGGCCTTGCGCGAAAATTCGGCATGGTAGACGATGCGAATGATGACGATGACGGCGACGAGGCCGAACAGGGCCACCGGCGCAAGCGCCGCCGAGAAGGCCGGATAGGAAATCCCCGACAGGGCGCCGATGACCATGTTCTGCGGATTGCCGGTGAGGGTCGCGACACTGCCGCAATTGGATGCGGTCGCCGTGGCGATCAGATAGGGAACCGGGTTGCGGTTGATGACGCGGGTGACATGGACGACGATCGGCGCCATGACCAGGCAGATAGCGTCGTTGACGAGGAATGCCGACAGGACGCCGGTTAACAGCGTCACCATCACCAGCAGCATGAACGGCGCATGCGCATGCTCGATGGCGAACCCGCCGAGCGCGCGAAAGGCGCCGGACACTTTCAGATGCGCCACGACGATCATCATGCCGAGCAGAAGCGTGATGGTGTCGAAGCTGATGGCGCGGTAGGCGTCTTCCATGTCGAGCGCGCCGATGGCGATCATCGCCGCACCGCCGAGCAGCGCGATACCTGCCCGGTCGAGGCGCAGCCCGGGTACCCTGCCGACGGCAACGCCGGCATAAGTCAGGACAAGGATCAGCAGCGCCGCCGCGCCCATCGCTGTCATATGTTGGAAATCCTATGCGACTGGCGAGTGAACCTGTCCCGAATGGACCTGTGAGATATTGGCGATCCCGACAGGATTCGAACCTGTGACCATCGGCTTAGAAGGCCGGTGCTCTATCCAGCTGAGCTACGGGACCGCTGGCCGGCCGCATGACCGGCGGATTGTGCCGGCAGGGCCGGTATGGGATCAATGCGTCCAGGGCGTCCTGCGGTCATAGCGGAAATTCTCCGCATAGGAAATCTGGCGGCGCTTGATTTCCTTCGGCTCCTCGACGCGGAAAGCAAGGCCTTCCTTCTCGGCATAGGCGACCGCCTCTTCTCTTGTTTCGAAGGTCAGCCTGATCTGGCTTCGCATGTCGCCGGACGTGGTGTAGCCCATCAGCGGATCGATCTTCTTGCGCTGCTCCGGATCGAACTCCAGCACCCAATGGCCGGTCTTGGCCTTGCCGGACTGCATCGCGGTTTTGGCTGGGCTGAAAATGCGGGCTGACATGACCACCTCATTGCTGGTTGCAAGCGCACGACCCCGACACCAGATTACTGTTCTCTGGCCATGCACTTGCCCGTCATTACTGCGCAATGCCGCCGGCAGCAAGGCCGATGGCTTTTTACGCTTGCTTTGGTGGGCTGAAATCACTAGGCAACAGACCGTTCGGAGTGTAGCGCAGCCTGGTAGCGCATCTGGTTTGGGACCAGAGGGTCGGGAGTTCGAATCTCTCCACTCCGACCATTCATCAAGCGAATCTCGTCGGCAGCGCAAGCGGATCACGCTCGAGCGGACGGACAGCACGAGCCTGCGCTGCCCGTCCGATACCCAAGCCGTCAGCCCTGGATGAAGGCCAGCAGATCCGGATTGATGATCTCCGGATGTGTAGTGCACATGCCGTGCGGCAGGCCCTTGTAGACCTTGAGCGTGCCATGCTTCACCAGCTTGATCGCAAGCAGCGCGGAATCTGCGATCGGCACGATCTGGTCGTCGTCGCCGTGCATGATCAGCACGGGCACCTCGAGCTTCCTTAGATCGTCGGTGAAGTCGGTCTCGGAAAAGGCCTTGATGCAGTCGTAATGGGCCTTGGCCCCACCCATCATGCCCTGGCGCCACCAATTGTCGACGGCGCCTTGCGAGACCTTGGCGCCCTCGCGGTTGAAGCCATAAAACGGGCCGGCCGGCACATCCCTGTAGAACTGGGCGCGGTTAGCGGCCAGGGCGGCGCGAAAGCCGTCGAAGACTTCGATCGGCAAGCCGCCGGGGTTGCTGTCGGTCTTGACCATAATCGGCGGCACGGCGCCGATCAGCACCGCCTTGGCAACACGGCCGCCGCCGCCATAAAGCGCGACGTAACGCGCCACCTCGCCGCCACCGGTCGAGTGGCCGATGTGGATCGCATCCCTGAGATCGAGATGCGCCGCCAGCGCCGCAACATCGGCGGCGTAGGTGTCCATCTCATTGCCGGTCGCGGTCTGCGACGAGCGGCCGTGGCCGCGGCGGTCATGTGCGATGACGCGGTAGCCCTTTTCGAGGAAGAACAGCATCTGGTTGTCCCAGTCGTCTGAGCTCAGCGGCCAGCCGTGATGGAACACGATCGGCTGGCCCTTGCCCCAATCCTTGTAGAAAATCTCGGTGCCGTCATGGGTGGTGAATGTGCTCATCGTCCTACTCCTTGATGGAAAAGTTGGGGGTAACAGGGAAGCCTTTAGCCCCCTCAGCTGGAAAAATTATAACAGAGCGGTCAGGGTGAGCATTGGCAAAACGGACATTCAACATGGCAAAACTGACAAATGACGGCTGCGCGTGATCTGATCGAAATCGGCCTCGTCTTGTATCCCGGCGTGCAGGAAGCAGCCGTGCTCGGCCTGACCGATCTTTTCATGCTGGCAAACCGGCTGGCTGTCGAGCGGTCGCCGGACGCGGCGAGGCTTCGCGTCAGTCATTGGCAATTGGAGGACGCGGGCCACACCGTAGTCCGCAGCTTCGACAGCGAGCCCGGCGCCGACAATGAACCAGCCATGGTTATCCTCCCGCCGACGTTGGGGGATCCGATCGCTCGGGAAGCAGCCGCGCCCTATGCCGGCTGGCTCAGGGATCGCCACACGGCAGGCGCGACGCTCGGTTCGGTCTGCGCCGGCGCCTTCGTGCTTGCCGAGACCGGCCTGTTGTCCGGTCGCGCCGCGACGACGCACTGGGCTTATCGCGACGCGCTGGCGCTACGCTTCCCAGACATCCTGCTCGACGCCGACAGGCTGGTCATCGACGATGGCGATATCATTACCGCCGGCGGCTACATGGCCTGGACCGATCTCGGCCTGAAGCTGGTGGACAGAGTGCTCGGGTCAGCCGTCATGATGGACACGGCGCGTTTCATGCTGGTCGATCCACCGGGCCGCGAGCAACGTTTTTACAGCCCGTTTGCGCCGCGATTGACCCATGACGACGAAGCGATCCTCAAGGTGCAGCATTGGCTGCAGGCGAACGGCGCGCGCGACGTGACGCTCAGCGTCATGGCCGAGCATGCGGGGCTGGAGGAGCGGACCTTTCTGCGACGCTTCCGCAACGCCACTGGCCTCAGGCCGACCGAATATTGTCAGCACCTGCGGGTCGGCAAGGCGCGCGAGATGCTGGAAACCACGATGCGATCGATCGACCAGATCGCCTGGGAGGTTGGCTACGACGATCCCGGCTCCTTCCGCAAGGTATTCGCCAGGATAACCGGCCTGGTGCCCGGCGATTATCGCCGGCGCTTTGGCGTGGAACGAGCCGCGATTTCAGGAGGTGAAAGTTGAGACCTGGCCGCCGCCCAATGGCGCTGCCAGATGCAACTGACGGCAAGCTCGCCGGGCGAGAACCCCAACCACTCCATCCCGGCGAGCCTACTACCTGATTTGATACGCAATCAGGACCGGGATTAGCCGGCAAGCTCTTTCTTGCAAGACAGATGCCAGCCTTTTTTCCCAAAATGGGACGGCGGCTGAACTGGAATCCTCTAAATCTCGAACTCGCCCTGCCCTTCATCCATGGCGCTGACGGTCTCGGCTGCTAGGGCGCGGGTGATCGGCGTCTTGCGCTCGAGCGCGGTGCGGTCGAGCCGTTCGACCACCCGCATTGCGGTGGCCAGCGAGCGTTCGATGCGGCGCACCAAATATTGCACGACATGCGGCTCGACCTCGACCTGTCGATCGGCGAACAGCTTTGTGATGACGCCGGCCAGCAAGAGGTCGTCGGGCTCGTGGATCTCGACGGCAGCCGCCGCCTTCAGCCGCGATGCCAGGTCGGGCAGCCCGACGCCCCAGGCGGAGGGAAAGCGGCGCGCCGTCAACAGTAAGGTCGAGCCGGCGCCGCGCACCGCATTGATCAGGTGGAACAGACCGTGCTCGTCGACCGGGCCGGCATCGACATCGTCGATCAGGGCCGGATGCGCGCCAAGATTTTCGATGCGCTCGCCGATGCGGCCGGCCTCCACTTTGACCGCGTCGGCGCGGGTCTGCCAGATCGAGGCCAGATGGGTTTTTCCGGAGCCGGCCGGCCCGGCCAGCACGACTACCGGCGACGGCCAGTCCGGCCAGCGGTCGACAAGAGCCGCCGCCTGGCTGTTGGTGCTGGAAACGACGAGCTCGTCGCGCGAATAGCCGGTGCCGTGGCCTAGATCGAGCGGCAATTGGCGCGGCGGATCGATCTTGTCCGGCATCTGGCTCAACCGCGCGCGCCCCCGCGGCGGCGCACCTGCAGCGGCGGCACCGGCTCGTCGGCATGGCCCTTGTAGAGCGGCGATTCGAGATAGCGCGCGATGGCGAAGCGCACCAGAACGGCAACGGCGGCGGAAGCCGGAACGGCGATCAGCAGGCCGACGAAGCCGAACAGCGCGCCGAAGGCAAACAGCGCGAACATCAGCCACACCGGATGCAGACCGACGCTTTTGCCGACCAACCGCGGCTGCAGGATATTGCCCTCGATGAACTGGCCGACGAAGAACACGCCGGCCACCGCCGCGATCATGGTCCAGTCCGGCCAGAACTGGACGAAGGCGACGCCGACGGCCAGCACCAGGCCGGTCAGCGAGCCGACATAGGGGATGAACGAGATCAGCCCGGCAAACAGGCCGATGAGGATGCCGAAATTCAGGCCCGTCAACGTCAGGCCGGTGGCATACATGGCGCCCAGCACCAGGCACAGCGTGCCCTGTCCGCGCACGAAGCCGGCGGTTGCCGTGTTGATATCCCTGGCGATCGCCCTGACGGTCTTGACATAGTCGCGCGGCACCCAGCTGTCGACGATTGCCACCATGCGGTCCCAGTCGAGCAGCATGTAGAAGGCGACGACCGGCGTCACCACGAACAGGCTGACGACCGAGACCAGCGCCACGCCGGAGCTCCAGATCGAGGTGAAGACGGTGGTCAGGAGGCCGAAGCCGGAGGTCAGCAGCGAGTTCAAGCCTTCACGCAGGCCATTGGCGTCGACGCCGAATTTCTCTTCCAGCCATTTCGGGTCGAAGCTGGTGATCAGGCTCTGCAGCCGGGTCAGATAGTCCGGCAGCTTGCTGGCGAAATCAGCCATCTGCGAGGCGAGCACCGGAACCAGGATGACGACGGCCAGCACCAGGACGACGATAAAGGCGACGAGGATAACCACTGTTGCCATCAGCCTGGACAGGCCGAGACGCTCCAGCCGGTCGGCGACAGGGTCGAGGAAATAGGCGAGCACCATCCCGGCAACGAAGGGCAGAAGGATGCCGCTGAAGACGTAAAGGAAGACGGCGAGGATGATGGCGCTGACCAGCCAGAAGCGGATCTGCCGGCGAAACGACGCCGATGCAGCAGCCTCCGCCGCCGCGGCTTCGGCTTCGGCGTCGATGGACCGTTCGTCAGGTGCCCGATGTTCAGGTGCCCGGTGTTCAGGTGCCCCGTGTTCAGGTGTCCCGCGTTCAGGTGCCGGGTGTGGAGCCTTCGCCATAGCCGCTCATATGCCTCAGCCAAGCCACGAGATAGGCCGCGGCCGAAGCCACGGTCAAGACCCCGGACAGCAATATGAGGGCCGGCCTCAGCGGATCGAGACGGATGTCGAAGGCGAGTTCGCCCAACACCACTGCCGCCAGCACGATCTGGATCGCGGTGTTGGCCTTCGACACCAGGAGCGGCTTCATCTCAACCGGATGCGCCATGACGGTGGATAAAAGCACGGCGCAGACGATCAGTGCGTCGCGCGATACCATGGTAACGACCAGCCACAGCGGCAGTTCGCCACTGAAGCCCAGGACCACGAAAACCGAGACCAGCAGCAGCTTGTCGGCCATGGGATCGAGATAGGCGCCGAGCCTGGAAAACTGATTGAAATGGCGGGCGATGAAGCCGTCGACGCCGTCGGAAATGCCGGCAATGAGGAAGCCGGCAAACGCCCAGTCCCAGCGTTCCTGCAGCATGGCCAGCACCACGGCCGGCACCAGCACGAAGCGCATGATCGTGATCATGTTGGGGATGGTCAAACGCATATCCCGTCGCTCTTGTTTGTCGATACATGATGGAGATGGAGGGTTACGGCAAGTGAGAAGCGACACAGAAGCTGCCAATCACCCCTCGAGGGCGCCAGCAATGAAATAGGTCAAGACAGATGTCGATTTCGGGGAGGCTCATTCGTCTCACGATGGGAAGCCGAAGAATTCGCCCAGACCTTCCTGGACCGCGAGCAAGGAAACGGACGCGATGACAATCACAATCACAGCTTTTGAACGATCGCCCGATGGCGGCAAGGGACTGGCGCGCGATACGCGCGTTCGCTGGGCGCTCGAAGAAGTGGGGCAGCCGTATGAGGTTCGTCTTGTTTCCTTCGCAGAAATGAATGCGCCTGGCCATCTGGCCATCCATCCATTCGGCCAAATCCCCACCTATGAGGAAGGTTCTCTCTCGCTGTTCGAAACCGGCTCGATCGTCTTTCATCTTGCTGAGCAGCATACGGGATTGCTGCCGAAGGATCGCAATGCCCGCGCGCGTGCGATCACGTGGATGTTTGCCGCACTTAACACCGTCGAGCCGCCGATCCTCGAATTAACGACGGCAAGAATATTCGAACGTGACATGCCTTGGAGCGAGGAGCGCTTGCCGTTGGTAAAGGACCGTGTTCGGGCTCGTCTGGACAAACTCTCGGCCTACTTAGGCGTCGCCGACTGGCTCGATGATACGTTCAGCGCGGGCGATTTATTGATGGTGTCAGTGCTGCTGCGACTAAGAATGTCCGGCATTTTGGACGAATATCAAAACTTGGCTGCCTATGTAGCGCGCGGGGAAGCACGGCCGGCTTATATCCGGGCTTTCACCGCGCAATTTGCGATCAACGCCTCATCAACCAGCATTACCTCATAAAGCTGAGCCGACAGCAGGTCTTTCTCAAGCTCATCGATATCTGGAACCCGGTTGGGGTTTGACCTGGATGCGCAATGGTGCCGATCGGCAGGTCGGCGGACAGAGCCCTGGACAGCGCCTCCCTCTGGCCTGCCGGCCATCTCCCCCTCAAGTGGGGAGATCGGCAGTTTCAGCGCCGTTATCCTTGCGGACCGAAACCGTTCATGCGAAGAGCCCGAGAAAGCAGGGAAAGAGTATGAGCAAGCGCAAGAACGGGCTCACCTATGCCGAAGCGGGCGTCGACATCGACGCCGGCAATCTCATGGTCGAGAAGATCAAGCCGCTGGTGCGCGCCACCCGCCGGCCGGGCGCCGATGGCGAGATCGGCGGTTTCGGCGGCCTGTTCGATCTCAAGGCAGCCGGCTTTACCGATCCGGTGCTGGTCGCCGCCAATGACGGCGTCGGCACCAAGCTGAAGATTGCCATCGATGCCGGCAAGCATGACACGATCGGTATCGACCTCGTCGCCATGTGCGTCAACGACATCGTCGTGCAGGGCGCCGAACCGCTGTTCTTCCTCGACTATTTTGCCACCGGCAAGCTCGATCCCGATCAGGGCGCTTCGATCGTTGGCGGCATTGCCGCCGGCTGCCGGCAGGCCGGCTGCGCGCTGATCGGCGGCGAGACGGCGGAAATGCCCGGCATGTATCACGACAAGGATTACGACCTCGCCGGCTTTGCCGTCGGTGCCGCCGAACGCGGCCAGTTGCTGCCGACCGACGACATCGTCGAGGGCGACGTGCTGCTCGGCCTTGCCTCATCGGGCCTGCATTCGAACGGCTTTTCGCTGGTCCGCCGCATCGTCGCCGTAAGCGGCCTTGGCTGGGGCGATCCGGCGCCGTTCAATGACGAGGCGACGCTGGCCGAGGCGCTGCTCGAGCCGACGCGCATCTACGTCAAGTCGATCCTCAAGGCGATCCGCAACACGCATGGCATCAAGGCGCTGGCCCATATCACCGGTGGCGGCTTTCCCGAAAACATCCCGCGCGTTCTGCCCAAGGATTTTTCGGCCGAGCTCGATCTCGGCGCCATCGAGGTGCCGCCGGTGTTTTCGTGGCTGGCCAAGACCGGTGGCGTCGCGCCGGAAGAGATGATGCGCACCTTCAATTGCGGCATCGGCATGATCCTGGTCGTCGCCTCGGGCCAGGCGGCGCAGGTCGCCGCCGTTCTGCAGGAGGCCGGCGAGACGGTGACGCCGATCGGCCAGATCGTGCCGCGCCGCGATGCCGGCGTCATCTATCGGGGCTCGATCGGCCTATGACCAGAAAACGCACCGTAGTGCTTATTTCGGGGCGCGGCTCCAACATGACGGCGCTGATCGCGGCGGCAAGCAACCCGGCCTATCCGGCCGAAATCGTCGGCGTCATCTCCGATCGCGCCAATGCCGCCGGCCTCGGTATCGCCGCGGCGCGCGGCATCGCCACCAAGGTGATTTCGCGCTCGGACCATGCCAGCAAGGAAGCGCATGACGGGGCGATCGACGCGGCCCTTGTCTCTTTTGGCGCCGAGATCGTCGCGCTGGCCGGCTATATGCGCATTCTCGGCGCGCGTTTCGTCGAGAAGTGGCAGGGCCGCATGGTCAACATCCACCCTGCCCTGCTGCCTGCCTTCAAGGGGCTGGATACACATGCGCGGGCGCTCCGCGCAGGCATGCGCATCCATGGCTGCACAGTGCATTTCGTCACGCTCGACATGGATGATGGGCCGATCATCGCCCAGGCCGCGGTGCCGGTGATGGTCGGCGACAATGAGGATACGCTGGCCGCGCGCGTGCTCAAGGCTGAGCACCAACTCTATCCGCTGGCGCTGGGGCTGGTCGCCGAAGGCAAGGCGCGGATGGAAGGCGGCCGCACGGTGTTTTCGCGCTTCGCCGACGATGCCGACAACGCCACGTCGGTGGTGATCGCGCCCGACCCGCTGCGCGAAGAGACCGATCTCGAGCACCTGGCGCGGATCACCCCGTAAGGGTCCGTCGAAAAAGCCAATAAATCGTCGGGTCGGCAGAAATAGACCAATGGACGTTTTCGACAGCGCGATCCGGACAAAGCGTGATCTGGCCGGCGTCTTCGAGTACGACGAGGCGGACCATCCGAAAACTGCCACGGCATATTTTTATCTCTGTCGGATCGAGGACGGGCGAGTAGGTCCTGTCGTTGGTGCAATTCACGTTCGATCGGGCGATTGGGCCATTACTGAAGCAGACATTTCGGTCAGATGGGATAAAGATGAACGGTGCGTAGGCCTGTTTATCTTTGGTGCGCTTTGGGCGAGTTTTGATGCCGTCACGGGTGCAAGACATGGCGGCGGATATGGGAAAGACTTTCAGCCGGACATCCCTTGGACTTGAATTGAATCCATGAAGCAACTGCTGCTGCTGCGTCACGCCAAGTCGAGTTGGGACGATCCCGACCTCATCGACTTCGACCGGCCGCTGTCCGCGCGCGGGCTGAAGGCAGCGCCGCTGGTCGGACGCGAACTGGCCCGGCGCGGCTGGCTGCCGGAGCTGGCGCTGGTATCGCCGGCGCTGCGCACCCGCGACACGTGGCGGCTGCTCTCGGCGGAATTGCCGGCGAAGGTGCAGGTCAAATTTGCCCAGGCGCTCTACGAGGCAGCGGCGGCGGACATCCTCGCCAAGGTGCGGCAAGTAAAGGCGGGAACCGGAACGCTGCTGCTGCTCGGCCACAATCCCGGGTTGGAGGAGTTCGCGCGCGGTCTTGCCGGGGCTGGATCGGATGAAGCGGCGCTGAAAAAACTGGCGGATAAATTCCCGACCGCGGCCCTGGCTCGGTTTGACGTCGATGGCGATTGGGCCGGTCTCACCTTCGGCGGCGCCCGGCTGACGCACTGCATCTGGCCGAAGGATCTTCGCTAGGGATTGCCTGGCAGGCCGGGGGATCGCCGACCTTCGGCCAAACCCGCTTCGCACCAAACAAGAGCGGCGGGCCAAGCCCGCCGCTCTTTGTGCTCCGGGGCCGTGATAATCAGCGGCCCCAGATGCCTTGGCCGGATTCAGGCGCCACCGACTCGGAAGTCGTCTTGGCACCAGCATGCTCGGAAGTAACCGGCTTGCGGATCGAGCCGGTAAACGTGTTGTCGACGTTGGCAGCAGGAGCGGCCGGCTGGTTGACGTTGTCCGAGCCATAGTGGTCGCTGCCGGCAAAAGCAGTGCCTGTGGCAACAAGGATGGCGGCGGCGGTAAGAGCGATCTTGGTCATTTCGGGTACTCCGGTAGTCGTTGTTCTGTCCGTCAAGTGGCGTGCCTGGGGAGGAATTCGCGTCGCTCGGACCACCCCGAGATGGGTCGGCAAGTCTGTCGTTTCCAATCACGAAAATTTTGTACGGGTGCGCCAAATTGGCCGCTTGAAATTCGACATGCGGCTCCTTCCCCCACACTGTTCTTCTTTATTTTCAAGTGGTTACGGTTCGAGTTCTTCTACGTTTGGCTGATCAGCGCTTCAGAGCCTCAGTCGACATGTCTGCCGACGGTCAGTGCGCGCCATGAAAATCACGCCGCCAGCTCAGCGCCGGTGGCATCATGCTTGGGCCGCGCGCTGGCCAGAAGCACGACGGGGCAATTGCAGGCGGCCAAAACAGCGCCGGCGGTTTCGCCGAAGAACAGGTCCCCACCCGGACGTTGGGTGACGCCCATCACGACGATGGCCGCGCCTTTGGCCGCCTCCCGGGTGATCGCCTTGTCGGGTGTGACGCGGGTATGGAACGCTGTGTCGATATGCAGGCCGTAGCGGCCCGCCAAATCGGCAATGTCTTTCAGCACGGCTTCTTCGCGGCTATGCGACACCGATGTCGACCTGCGGCCCTTGGCTGCCTTTTGCGAAACATAGAGAACCTTGATCCGTGCCCGGTTTGGACGGGCCAGCGCCAGCGCCAAGTCGGCGGCGCGACGCGCCACCTGGGTACCGTTGACGGGGACGAGAATGCTGGTTCCGGCCTTCAGCGTCGGCATCTTTTCGGCAGCATTGCCGCCGTTCAGGACCAGGCAGAGCGGGCCGTCAAATCCTGCGGCAATGTCGTTGAGGGCCGGCGCGAAGGCGCCATCGGCGGTCAGCACATTGTCAAGGCCGACCAGCAACAGGCCGTATCCCTTGCGGGCCTCTTCGGCGATCGTCTCACCCGTGGCCTCCAATTCGGTGCGGGCCGTCAGGTGGACTTTGTCGACAAGCGTATCTTCGATCCGTTTCACCGCCTGAGCGCTTTTTTTTGCGCCCTTCTTGATTTCCTGCAGGGCGCGCTCCTGTCCCTTGCTGTCGGTCGGCCTGTCAACTCGGCCGTCTTTCGGCTGAAGCAAGGTGGTGGGCAGGCGAAGCAAGGTGGTGGGCATGCCGCTGCCTCCACCGACCAGTCCGGCGAGATAGGCAGTGAACTTGCCGATCCTGCTGTCATCGACCAACACCAGCAGCCGCTCCAGTCTGGAAATGAAGCCGTATTCGTCCAACGCCTCGCGCTCGACACGCTGCTGCTCGTCATGCCCAACCGGCAGCCGGCCGAGCGCCCAGCGCAGCATCGGCGGCATGGCCAAGGTGGTGATCACGGCCATGGTGACGATCATGGTGAAGAGGTTGTGCGACAGGATGTTCATCGACAAGCCGATGCTGGCGACGATCACCTCGGTCGAGCCGCGCGCGTTCATTGCACTGCCGACGGCGATTGCTTCCTTGAACGACATGGCGGCGAGCTTGGCGCCGATGAATGCGCCGCCAAACTTGCCGATGCTGGCGATGACCACAAGTGCGCCCGTCAGCATGGCAAGCGTCGGGTCGGCGAGCACTGTGAGATCGGCGGAAAGCCCCGCCATGCCGAAGAAGATTGGCATGAACAGCGCGGTGATGACGCCGCGCAGCTGGCCTTCGATATGGCTGGAGAGGATAGGCGATTCCCCGACAAGGATGCCGGCGACGAACGCCCCCAGCACCGTATGGACGCCTATCATGTTGGTGATCAGCGCCATGACGCCCATGATGATAAGGATCATGGTGATCACCGCAAACTCACTGCGGAATTGATCGTTGGTCCAGCGGATCAAGGTGAAGACAAGACGGCGGCCAATGGTGAAGGAGAACACCATGAAAAGTGCCACGGCGGCGATGGTGGTCACCAGCGGTACGAGCTGCACCCTGCCATTGGTGGCGATGCCGAAGGTTACTGCGATGACCAGCCAGCCGATCGTGTCCTCAATGATCGCCGAGGAGATAATCACCTGTCCGAGGTTGCGGCGCATGAAGTTCATCTCGCGCACCACCATGGCGACGATCTTGACTGACGAGATCGACAGCGCGGTGCCCAGGAACAGCCCGGCAACAGTGCGTTGCGTCGGATTGGGCAGCAATGCGTCCGGCAGGAACTGCGCCAGCGCGAAACCGCAGATGAAGGGCACCACGACGCCGGTAGCCGAAATGGAAAAACAGGCCGCGCCAACCCGACGTACCAGCCGCAGGTCCGTCTCCATGCCGGTCAGCAAAAGCAGCATCAGGACGCCGAGCTGCGAGACGGCGTCGATCATGCCCTTTTGCGCGGGATCGGTGGGAAAGATCAGGTGCTGGGCCGACGGCCATAGCCAGCCGAACAGCGAAGGACCGAGCAGGATGCCGCCGATCAGTTGGCCCATGATTGCCGGCTGGCCATAGCGCTGCAACACTTCGCCCAGGCCGCGCCCGACAAGCAGCAGAAGCACGATCTCGGCGACGAAAGCGCCTTCGCCCGAACCACCCATGCCGGAGGCCTTGGTCCCGGCAACAAGCGTCTCCGCTGCCCGGGCCGCGCCTGCGGGGACGAAAGCGCAAACCAGCAGCGCCAGGCTGGAACGTGTCGGAGCCTGCCAAGCCATGAAACCCCCATCGCCCAAATGCACGTGTCCAACAACGCGCGACAGGGCGTTGCGTTGCTAGACGTGAACGTCACCGAAGGAGAGTTCGCCGTCGTCGCTCTCTGTCAAAAAGGCTGTCACCAGCAGGCCTGCATAGAGGATGGCGACCAGCACGACGATGGCGCCCCCAGGAACTGGACCCAGCGCAGCACTGGCGACGGCCTCACGCATCGACCCGACGAAGCCGATGGGGACGCCTTCGGTCAGAAGACTGGGGGTCGACAGTTTGAGGATCCAGGCCAGCAGCAGAATCAGCAGCATGTAGATGTAATTGCGACGCAGGCGGCGCGCCAAAGCCACGCGTTGCGAAATCAGGAATTTCGGCGCGCGCAGGCTCTCGCCGACGATCAACAGCCAATCGGACGCGAAGTCCGGCTGCGGCGAGAATATCTGCGCGAAATAGTGCCGTTCGAACTGGCGCACACGAGCCCGATAGAAGTCGAAGAAACGATATCGCCGCGCCTCTATCCACAGCAGCAGCAGGACAAGCAGCATGGCAAACAGCAGCACGCCATGGTGAGCGCTGGCTGTCGAAAGCGAAACGGAGAGCATCGCCGCGACAACGGTTATCGCCCAGTTGCTCGTCCGGTCCAGGCGGTCGCGCCACCCAGCCATGCGCGCAATCTCGGCGCGATGAAAGTGGGACATCGTGGTTACGAGTTCGCCGGACGACAATGTCCTTCCGATGGGATCCGGCGCCGGCAACACTTCCGCCATGACAATGCCTCCACCCGCCACGCGAAAACGGCCGGGTGGAGATATCGTTCCGACGCTCAACCCGCCGGGCGCAGCCAGACCTTGTTGTCGTGGAAGGCGGCGCCGCCATAGGGCGCCGGCGCATCGGCGCCGGTCAGCACGTTGATGCCCTCGCCGCGCTCATGGGCGCTGTTCGGCCAGATGCCTTCGGCGACGACCACGCCGCGCTTGATGCCGTCGAACAGTTTTGCGTGCAGCACCACTTCGCCACGCTGGTTGCCGACTTCGACACGTCCGCCGTCGGCGAGGCCGAGTGCCGCCGCATCATCGGGATGCAGGAGCAGCTCCGGCCGGCGCTCTTTTGCCTGCGACACCGGCGTTTCGGCAAAGGTCGAATTGAGGAAATTGCGCGCCGGCGAGGTCGTCAGCCGAAACGGATGCGCCTCGTCGGCGACCTCGATCAGATCGACATGATCGGGAAATTCCGGCAACTGCTCCACAGGCCCGAACAGGCCCATGCTTTTCGGCGGCCGGTTGGGCGCTGCCTGCCCCGTCCAGTCGGCGCGAAAATGGAATTTCTTGTCGGCATGGCCGAAGCCGTCCAGGAAATGCGCGGCCGCGAAATCCGGCTGCAGGTCGAGCCATTTCTGCTCTTTCAGGCTCGAAAAGCTGCCCAGCTCGCGCTTGCCCAGAATGATATCGATATGCTGCTGCTCGGTCATGCCGAAGCCCGGGCGATCGGCGACACCGAGCCTTTTGCCGAGCTCCTCGATGACGAAATGGTTGGTGCGCGGACCTTCCGGCGGGTCGATCAGCTTCGGCCCGAGCGTGATGTGCTGGTTGCCGCCACCCTTGTAGACGTCGTCATGCTCGAGAAACATCGTCGCCGGCAGCACGACATCGGCGAGCTTTGCCGTGTCGGTCATGAACTGCTCGTGCACACAGGTGAAGAGGTCGTCGCGCAGGAAGCCCTGCTTCACCAGCCGCTGCTCGGGCGCGACATTCACCGGATTGGTGTTCTGGATCAGCAGCGCCGTCACCGGCGGACCGCCATAGAGCGCATCCTTGGCGCCGTTCAGCACCGGGCCGATGCGCGAATGGTCGAGATGGCGGATCGAGGGATCGCGCATCTTGGTGCCTTCCAGCAGCTCCTGGTTGAGCTTGAAGATACCGGAATTGGAATGGAAGGCGCCGCCTCCCTCATACTGCCAGCAGCCGGTGACCGCCGCGATCGAGGCCGCGGCATGCATGTTGACCGAACCGTTGCGCTGGCGCGAAAAACCGTAGCCGAGGCGGAAATAGGTCTTCTTCGTCGTGCCGACGAGACGGGCGAAGGCCTCGATTTCGTCGACGGAAAGCCCGGTGATGTCAGCGGCCCATTGCGGCGTCCTTGTCTGAAGATGCGCTTCCAGACCGTGCGGATCGTCGGTGTATTTTTCCAGATAGGCGCGGTCGGCCATGCCGTCACGGAACAGCACCTGCATCACCGCGCAGGCCAGCGCGCCGTCGGTGCCGGGCTTCAGCACCAGGCCGAGATCGGCCTGCTTCATCGTTGCATTTTCGTAGACGTCGATGACGACGATCTTGGCGCCGCGTTCCTTGCGCGCCTTGATGGCGTGGGTCATGACGTTGACCTGCGTGACCACGGCGTTGGTGCCCCAAATCACCACGCAGTCGGATTTGCCCATCTCGCGCGGGTCGGGACCGCGCAGCGCGCCGGCGCCCATCATCCAGCCGGTCCAGGCCAGATTGGTGCAGATCGAACCGAAGAAGCCGGAATATTTTTTCGCATGGCGCAGCCGTTCGATGCCGTCGCGCTGCACCAGCCCCATCGTGCCGGCATAGTAGTACGGCCAGACCGTCTCCGAGCCGTACTTCGCCTCGGCGGCAATGAACTTCTCAGCGACAAGGTCGAGCGCTGCCTCCCAGCTCGCGTCCTTCCAGGCGCCGTCGCCCTTGGCGCCGGCCCGCACCAGCGGCTTCAGCAGGCGGTCGGGATGATGGACGCGATCGGCGTAACGGGCGACCTTGGCGCAGATGACGCCGGCCGTATAGCTGTTGGCCTTAGCGCCATGGACGCGGCCGATGCGCCTGGCGTCGAGCAGCTCGACCTCGAGCGCGCAGGTCGACGGGCAATCATGCGGACAGGCCGAGTGGCCGATTTTGAGCTTGGCGTGCTGATTCATGGGCGCAAACTAGCCGGTTGTGATAGTAGCGTGTAGGGCCAATTACACGCCATCAATGCGCTTGAGCAAGGCGTTGTAGGCGCCGCATTTCGGACAATGTATGTGGCGCTCGACATGCGATGATCCGGCTCCGGCGTCGATGACCAGCAGATTGCCGTCTCCACACTCAGGGCATTTTACGACAGCTTCGGAATTGACGGCCAAAACCTTGGCAGCTTCGATCCATAGTTTTGCCGACATTCTCCTACTCCGCAGTGCCTTCCTCGTACTCCGCCGACATCGACAGCCATTTTTCCTCATGGCCGGCCAGCTGTTGCGCGAGTTGTGAGCGCTCCTTGGCCAGCCTTGTCGCGGTCGAGGGGTCCTTTTCGTAGACGGCCGGGTTGGCGAGTTCGTCCTCGATCAGGTCTATGCGCTTGCGGAGGCGGTCCATCAGCGCTTCGGTGGCGCGGATTTCCTTGGCCAGCGGCTCGAAGGCAGCGCGGCGCGCGGCTGCATCGCGGCGGCGGTCGGCCTTCGACGCTTTGTCCGCCTCGCGCTTGCCGCGGCGGTCACCGGAGACGCCGGTGACCAGCGTCTTGTAATCCTCGAGATCGCCGTCATACGGATTGACCGCGCCGTCCTTGACCAGCCACAGCCGGTCGGCGGTCGCTTCGAGCAGATGGCGGTCATGCGAGATCAGTATGACGGCGCCGGGAAAATCGTTCAGCGCATGGATCAGCGATTCACGGCTGTCGATGTCGAGATGGTTGGTCGGTTCGTCGAGGATGAAAAGGTTCGGCCCCTCGAAGGCCGACAGGCCCATCAGGAGCCGCGCCTTTTCGCCGCCGGACAGATCCTTGGCGGCGGTGTTCATCTTTTCGGTGGTCAGGCCGAACTGGGCGACACGGCCGCGCACCTTGGATTCCGGCGCATCCGGCATCAGCCGGCGGACATGCTCATAGGCGTTTTCATCGGGCCTGAGGTCGTCGAGCTGGTGCTGGGCGAAGATTGCCACCTTCAGCCCGGGCGCCACCGTCATGCTGCCGGTCTCCGGCTTCAGCCGGCCGGCCAAAAGCTTGGCGAAAGTCGACTTGCCGTTGCCGTTGGCGCCGAGCAGCGCGATGCGATCGTCGGCATCGATGCGCAGCGTCATCCTCTTCAGGATCGGGTCGCCCTCGGTGTAGCCGACGTTGACGTTGTTGAGCGCAATGATCGGCGAAGCCACCGTCTTCACCGGCTCCGGAAAGGAGAATGGCCGCACCGTGTCGTTCACGATCGCGGCGATCGGCTTCATCTTCTCCAGCGCCTTGATGCGCGACTGCGCCTGCCTCGCCTTCGATGCTTTGGCGCGGAAGCGCTCGACGAAGGATTCCATGTGCTTGCGCGCGGCTTCCTGCTTGACGCGGCCCTTCTCCTGCAATTCGCGCTGCTCGGTGTATTGGCGCTCGAACTGGTCGTAGCCGCCGCGCCAGAAGGTCAGCTTCTTCTGGTCGAGATGGACGATCGAATTGACGGCGCGGTTGAGCAGGTCGCGATCGTGCGAAATCAGCAGCACGGTATGCGGGTATTTCGACACGTAGTTTTCCAGCCAGAGCGTGCCTTCGAGGTCGAGATAATTGGTCGGCTCGTCGAGCAGCAGCAGATCGGGCTCGGCAAACAGCACCGCGGCCAGCGCGACGCGCATGCGCCAGCCGCCGGAGAAGGACGAGGCCGGGCGCCGCTGCGCGGCATCGTCGAAGCCGAGGCCGGCGAGAATGGTGGCCGCGCGTGACTCGGCCGAGTGCGCATCGATATCGGCCAGCCGCATGTGGATGTCGGCGATGCGGTGCGGGTCGGTCGCCGTCTTTTCCTCTTCGAGCAGGGCACTCCGTTCGAGGTCGGCCTTGAGCACGATCTCGATCAGCGGCTCCTCGGTGCCCGGCGCTTCCTGCGCGACCTGGCCGATGCGCGTGTTTTTGGGCAGGCTGACCGAGCCGGTCTCGGAGGCGAGGTCGCCGGTGATCGCCTTGAACAGGGTCGTCTTGCCGGTGCCGTTGCGGCCGACAAGGCCAGCCTTGCTGCCGGCCGGCAAGGTCAGTGAGGCATGGTCGAGAAGCAGGCGTCCGGCCATGCGGAGCGAAAGGTCGTTGATGATCAGCATGGCCGGGCTTTTGCACGGGACAACCATGCTTCGCAAGGCCTTGAGCCCCGGTTCTCCGCAAAGGTGCGAAAACCGGCAAGCAGGTGACGTCGACCCCGCGCGCCGCAACGTCCCGCAAAACGCAAAAAAGAACCCGCTATCCTGAGGGGGGACAAGGAGAGCGGGCCCTTTCGTGAACGGCGGCCTTGGGAGCGTCCGATCGACACCCAAACACGCAGCAGCCCGCTTTGTTCCATGGGAAGAACGGACTATGTGATGAACAAACGCTGCTGTGGCCGGCAGGTTTGTCCACAGGGGCGTGCCGTCTGTACGCTATCGCCCATGACGCTGCGGAAAGACTCAGCTATCCTTGGATGTGCGGCGGGCCTGATCTCCGCCTGGCCGGCGCCATCAGCTTCCTCCCAAGCGGCGCCGGCCACCTTCCTTGACCGGAGCCGACTCCATTTGAGGCGGTCATTGTTTCGGCGGCGTGCCGGGCTGATCGCCGCCGGTCGTCGATTTCGGCACCGGATTCTTGTCGACCTGCGGGTTCTGCTCGACGGTATCGCCAGGGGCCTTGGTCGGCTGGATGTTGTTGTCGCAACCCGCAACGGTCAGAGCTGCCATAAGCAGCAGGATTGAGCGCTTTTTCATCGCAGTCTCCTCTCGCCCGACAACGAGGCGTCGGCGATTTGGTTGCGCGGCCGGTGTCGTTCCCGCATTCGCCGAGCAGTCGGGGAACAAAATGCCGCGTCTCCGGTTGCTGCACAATCAATGGAGGAAGCCATGATCCGTCTGCTCATCGCCGGGGCAATCGTCTATGTTGCCTATCGCGTCGCCAGGAAAGTGATCGACGAGGTGCCCGACGATTTCGATCCGCTGCTGCTGCCGCCACCAGAAGACGATCGCGAGGCGCTGCGGCGGCAATCGGCAAGGATGGGCGTCGAGCCCGGGCGTTAGTCGACAGGCCTGCCCGCAAGGCTTCTTCGTTCACGGGCCCTGTTCCGGCTCCGCAAACCGTTGCGAACAAAGCAGAAACGATGCTTGATGGGCGATGAACCTCGCCGCCCGTGATTCGTCCTTCCAGCCGGCCTATCTGGAGAAGCTCAACGCCGAGCAGCGGCTTGCCGTCGAACATGGCGACGGCAAGATCGCCGGGCCGTTGCTGGTGATTGCCGGCGCCGGCTCCGGCAAGACCAACACGCTGGCGCACCGGGTCGCGCATCTGATCGTCAGGGGTGCCGACCCCCGCCGCATCCTCTTGATGACATTTTCGCGCCGTGCCGCAGCGGAAATGGCCAAGCGGGTCGAGCGCATCGCCGGCGAGGTGCTGGGGCGCGACGCCTCCGTCATTTCGGATGCGCTTAGCTGGGCCGGCACATTCCACGGCATCGGCGCCAGGCTGCTGCGCGATTATGCGCTGGAGATCGGTCTGGATCCGGCCTTCACCATCCATGACCGCGAGGATTCCGCCGACCTGATGAACCTCGCCCGCCACGAGCTTGGGTTTTCGAAGACCGAAGCCCGCTTCCCGACCAAGGGCACCTGCCTTGCGATCTATTCGCGCGCCGTCAACGCACAGGCGCCGCTTGGTGAGGTGCTGGGTTCGGTGTTCCCGTGGTGCGCCGGCTGGGCCGAACAGCTGAAGCAATTATTCGCACGATATGTCGAGGCCAAGCAGGCGCAGAATGTGCTCGATTACGACGACCTGCTGCTCTACTGGGCACAGATGGCCGGCGAGCCGGAAATCGCCGCGCATCTGGGTGCGCGTTTCGACCATGTGCTGGTCGATGAATACCAGGACACCAACCGGCTGCAGGCATCGATCCTGACGGCGCTCAAGCCCGACGGATCGGGGCTGACGGTGGTCGGCGACGACGCGCAGTCGATCTATTCGTTCCGCGCCGCGGAAGTGCGCAATATCCTGGATTTTCCCAAGCAGTTCGCACAGCCGGCGGAAGTCGTCATGCTGGAGCGCAACTACCGCTCGACCGAGACGATCCTGGCGGCCGCCAATGCGGTAATCGGCGAAGCGTCGGAACGTTTCACCAAAAATCTCTGGACCGAGCGCAAATCGGCGGAAAAGCCGAAGCTGGTGAGCGTGCGCGACGAGACCGAGCAGGCGAGCTATGTCTGCCAGGCGATACTCACCGAGCGCGAGGCCGGCACGGTTCTCAAAGCCCAGGCGGTGCTGTTTCGAGCCTCGCACCATAGCGGCCCGCTGGAGATCGAGCTGACGCGCCGCAACATCCCCTTCGTCAAGTTCGGCGGGCTGAAATTTCTCGATGCAGCTCACGTCAAGGACTTGCTGGCCGTGCTGCGCTTTGCCGAAAACCCGCGCGACCGCGTCGCCGGCTTTCGCGTGCTGCAACTTCTGCCGGGCATCGGCCCTTCGGCCGCCAATGCGATCGTCGAGACCATGGCGACGTCGCTCGACGAGACAATGGGGCTTGCCCGCTATCGGCCGCCGCAGCGTGCCGCCGACGACTGGCCGGGCTTTGTCGCGCTCTATTGCGGCCTGCGCGCCGGCGCGCAAAAATGGCCGGCCGACCTCGAGCAGGTCAGGCTCTGGTACGAACCGCATCTGGAACGCATCCACGAGGACGCAACGACGCGCCGGGCCGATCTCCTGCAGCTCGAGCAGATCGCTTCCGGCTACGCGTCGCGCGAGCGCTTCCTTACCGAGCTGACACTCGATCCGCCTGACGCGACCAGCGACGAGGCTGGCCCGCCGCACCGTGACGAGGATTATCTGATCCTGTCGACGATCCATTCGGCCAAGGGCCAGGAGTGGAAAAATGTCTTCGTGCTCAACACCGTCGACGGTTGCATCCCGATCGATCTCGGCGTCGGCAGCAAGGAGGACGTCGACGAGGAGCGGCGGCTGCTCTACGTGGCGATGACGCGGGCCAAGGACAGCCTGCACCTGGTCATGCCGCATCGCTTTTTCGTCCACGGCCAGGCGGCGCGCGGCGACCGCCATGTCTATGCCTCGCGCACGCGCTTCATCCCGCGCTCGATCCTAGGCGCCTTCGAACAGGTGGCTTGGGCCAGCGTCCAGGCCCCGGACGATCCGCGCCGCCAGCCGCAGGTGCGCGTCGACCTCGGCGCCCGCATGCGTGGCATGTGGAAATAGGCATCCGCCTCACCGCTGGCGCTGCTCTCCCGGCGATCGCTCCCGGAGCCAGCGAAAAAACAATCCCGGCAACATGGAACCTCGCGCCGTGACCCGCGTTTCTGCCCGACCCCCCAGACCGGAGAACGGCGTCCGCCGTGACCTCCGCCCATTCGAGAGGCCAGAATGCACGACAGGACGTTTTCCACTCCGGTTGCCCTAACCGTTGGCGCCGGCTACAAGCGTACGATCGCTTCGTTCTCCGAGATGCACGAATTCCTGACCGAGTTCCCGCCTTCGCGCCGGCGGCTGAGCTATGGCGCCGCGGTAAAGGCCTGCGAGGCGGCACGTGCCGGCGAGATCTCGGCCGAAGCGGCACGCGACGCCCTGATCACCTTCGCCGTGACGGCAGGCATCCTCTGGCCGGCCGCCCAGCCGGCGGTCTCGGTCAAGCCGGTCGCCCGGGGCCTCGGCGGCTACGCCGCCTGACCGAAACGACCATCAGTGGACCGTCATCGGGCCGCCGCCCGGCGGGTCGCCCGCTGCCGCGGGTTCGAAACTGACCTGATCGCGGCCGTTCGATTTGGCCTTGTAAAGGTGCTTGTCCGCCACCACGAACATCTCGGCGTAGGTGGTCGGCCCGCTGAAAGCGACGCCGCCGATGCTGACCGAGAGAGGACAGGGCCGGCCGCCAGGCGAGAACTCCGCCTCACGGACGCGTCGGCGAATTGTCTCCGCCACCAGCCAGGACTGCGAAGGATCTGCGCCGGGAAGGAAAACCGCAAATTCCTCGCCGCCGATCCGGCCGACGATATCGGCGCCGCGTAGCTGGCCCTGGATTGTCTTGGCGATCAGCTTGAGCGCCTGGTCTCCGCAGTCGTGGCCGAGGCGGTCGTTGACGGATTTGAAATGGTCGGCATCGACGATCAGCAAGGCGCCGGCATTAACGACAGAATGGCTGCGGGCCTGTTCGAGATAGGCCTCGACGAGCATGGAAAACGCACCCCGGTTGAACACCGCCGTCAGGCTGTCGGTCGCCGCGACGACGGCCAGTGCCTTTTGCGCGATCGCCAGCTGGCGCATTTTCCACATCAGGAAAAAGAAGAACGAGCTGGCCAGGATAAGCGGCAGCAGCAGGTCGGTCAGCTGCGCCCGCCACAGCGCTTCCGGCGACAAATATGGGAAATTGAAGGAATCGACGAGGAATGCGGCTGCAATGCAGACCGCCGTGCCCGCAACGGTAACCGCCACGACCCTGCCCCAGCTCGTCGGGGACAAATCGATCTGCATGCTTTTGCTCCTGCTTCAGCCGGCTACCTTGAAGCAACAGCACAAACGAAGTCCTAAGACTTTGCTTTCAATTCGATCGCAGTCGAAGCGAACCAGCCGTCGAGATGGCGGCCAGATAAGAAGATCGGTCCTAAATCAGCTGCCTTCTGATGCTCATCCGCGTCACCGCGGTCACAAGAATGGCGCCGATCATGAAATAGATGGTCGCGACAATGTCGCCCTGGTGGAAATAATAACCGGAGTTGAGAAGCGCCAAGACCACGGCGAACAACGCCACAAGGCGCAAGGGTTCATTGGGCATGCGTGCCAATTCTCGCTGTTGCTGCTGAATGCTGCTGGAGCGGCCGCCCTCACGACCGTCCGCTCCATAAAATGTTTTGGCGCGTTTTGCAATCTCGGCGGATCGTCCTCTATCCACCGTCCGCTTCACCAGCCGCCCCAGGTTCAGGCGAAAGCCCTGCCCTCCTCGCTGCGCTGGAACATCGTCAGGTCCAGTCCGAGGCTTGGCTTGCCCAGAATGGTCAGGATCGCATGTGCCTGGCCGCGGTGGTGGGTCTGGTGGTTGAAGAAGTGGTCGAGCGCCGGCGCCAGCCGCTGGGAGACGGTGCGCATATCCGAGACGGTCATGTAGGAGAAGCGGCCCGACAGCGCCTTGTCGCTCAGGCCGTCGACCCAGTCGATGATCCGTTTGTCCTCGGCCTCGCGCGCCAGACGCAAGCCTGGCACGGCGCGGTGCAAGATCGTGTCGAGCCTTGCCGGCGCGTCGCCCTCGCCGGTGAAGCGTTTCATCCAGATACGGTCGGCTGCCAGGAGATGGTTGAGCGTTCCCATCATCGAACCGAAGAAGACGCCGACATTGCGGTCGAACTCTTCCTCGTCGAGATCGGCGGCGGCATCGTAGATGCGGCCGTTGGCCCATTGATTGTAGGCCGCAAACATCCTGAAATGCTGTTTCATTCTTCTCTCGACCTGCGGGACCCTGTTTCGCGCGGGTCTGTTTCGGCCATAGTTAGACTGCAAGGACGCTGCCGCCAATGACCATTCTGCTCTACGACCTTGTTGGACGCGACGCCGCTCGCCCATTCAGCCCACATTGCTGGAAGGCGGCGATGGCGCTGGCCCACAAGGGACTCGACATCGCCAGCGTGCCGACCCGTTTCCTCGAAGTGCCGAAGGTGGAAGGCGGCGTCTCGAAGCTCGTTCCGGTGATCCGCGACGGCGAGACGGTGGTCGCCGATTCCTTCGCCATCGCGCTCTATCTCGAGGAGGCCTATCCCGAGCGGCCGACATTGTTTTCCGGCGACGGCGGTAAGGCGACGGCGCGCTTCATCGAACGCTGGTCGCAGCTGACCATCCATCCCTACGTCACCACCGCGGCGCTACTGGACCTGCATGCCATGCAGGACGAGGCGAATGCCGCCTATTTCCGGCAGAACCGCGAACAGCGCTTCGGCAAGCGCTTGGAGGCGGTTTACGCCACCCGCGACGCCGGGCTCGCCGGCTTCCGCGCCTCGCTGGAGCCGCTCCGCTCGATGCTCGGCTATCAGCCCTTCATTGGCGGCCCGTCGCCGCTATTTGCCGATTACATCGTTTTCGGCGCGCTGCAATGGGCGCGTATCGCCACGCCCTACCGGCTGCTCGACGACAGCGATGTCGTGGCTCAATGGTTCGAACGATGCCTCGATCTGCATGGCGGCCTCGGCCGGACGGTCGCGCCGGCAGCGATCGCACCTCTCGCAAGTTGAGCTCGGCAGCTTCATCGGCAACGCCACATTTTGTTCTTGCTTTGTGCCGGCAGCTATGCTACTAATTTGGGTATGGTGCTGATTCGTACCGACGACCCGCCCGGCTTGCCGAGGCGGGTTTTGTTTGCCGATCAAGGTTCAACGGCGTAGATGACGGCAACGTCGCCCGGCCTCGGCTAAAGTATCCGTTTTGATCAAGGGGTTTGAGGCGCCGCATCACTGCCCGGATCGAAGCAAACAAGACGAAAATCCGGCGAACCGGGCAACCACAACAAAGGCAGCGCGCCATGACCGCAAACCCAGAGTTCCCGGCCGACTTTCGCGCCGGGCTCGCCAAGCTCTTCCTGTGGCGGCGCGACGTCAGGCGGTTCAAGCCGACGCTGCTCCCGGAAGGGGCGCTGGAGCGGCTGCTCGAGCTTGCCAGCGCCGCGCCGTCCGTCGGGCTGAGCCAACCTTGGCGCTTCGTCATCGTCGAGAGCGAAACATGCCGCGCCGCCGTCAGGGCATGCTTCGAGCGCTGCAACGCGGAGGCACTCGCAAATTTTTGCGGTGAACGCGCCGCGCTCTATGGGCGCCTGAAACTTGCCGGCCTGAACGAGGCGCCCTGCCAGCTTGCGGTTTTCGCCGACCGCGCAACCGAGCAAGGGCATGGGCTTGGCCGCCAGACCATGCCAGCCACCATAGACTATTCCGCTGTCATGGCGGTCCACACGATGTGGCTGGCGGCGCGCGCCGAGGGAATAGGCATGGGCTGGGTCTCGATCCTCGATCCGGCCGAGATGGCGACGATCCTGGACGTGCCGCCGGAGTGGACACTGATCGGTTACTTCTGCATCGGCTACCCGAGCGAGAACCACAGCGTGCCGGAACTGGAACGGGAAGGCTGGGAAACGCGGCGGCCGTCTATAGTGACAAGGCGGTAGTGGAATGGCGGCGCTGCCTTCCTCCTTGCGGGGAAGAATGACTCCTCCCCAGCAGGGCTGTGGATATCATGGATGGTTCGCCGATCGTCAGCATGCCAGCAAGACACCATGGCAAAAGCCGGTCGTGAAGGCCTTGACCTGAGGAGGTGCATAGAATGTTTCGCTACGACATGCAGGCCGAGATCTGGGTCTATCCGGGCAAGGGCGGCTGGCATTTCGTGACCCTGCCGCCGGAGCTTGGAGCCCGGATCAAGGCGGCGATGGTTGGGATGGCAAGGCCCTGGGGCTCGCTTGGCGTGGAGGCCGTCATCGGCCAGACCAGATGGCGGACATCGCTGTTTCCCGACAAGAAATCCGGCAGCCTGCTCTTGCCGATCAAGACCGCGGTGCGGGTCCGCGAAGGCCTCGGGGCTGGCGACACGGCCAACCTGACGATCGAGATGCAGTTATGACGACGTCGGGTCAGGCTGACGACGACGCGCTATAGGGCGGCCAGTCGGTCGGATCCAAAGTGGGTACCGGTTGTCGGAAAATCCGATCTCAACAAAAAGATGAGCGGCGGCATGGTTCGACTTGAAAGTCCGCCGCCCCAGCGCAGAAATGCGCGCTGCGCCGGCCTCCCCTGTCGGTAGCAAATCAAGTTGTCCGGTTTGGTAGCACATCATTTGTCCGCTTCAGTTTTGCGTCGAAGCGGTTCACGCGGCTTGCCCGGTGCGGCAGGTTTCT